>JAGOBP010000455.1 GCA_017999195.1 Thermoflexales bacterium | reverse complement strand
CTCTCGGTGATCTGCCCGGACCGATCGGCAATGGTAATGCCCACCGGCAGCGTCTCAAACAGCGTCTGATATTTGGTCAGGCTGATTTGCAGTTGGCTTTCGATCTGCTTGCGATCGGTAATATCCTGAATGACGCCAAAGACGATGTGCCGCACCGGATCGTATTCGGCAATGGAGTGAATATCGCGCAGTTGGCCGTCGGTGGGCCGCCGGATGCGGAACTCAAAATTGTAGGGCTGCTGGTGTTCGATCAGGTTTTTCAGTGCCGCGTCGAGCGTGGCCCGGTATTCGGGCAGAGGGATGCTTTGGACTTCGGCCATCGACCAGGTTTCGCCTTGCAGGCCGTAGATTGACCGCGCACCAGCCGACGCATACACCAGTCGGACGTTGAGGTTGAAGGACCAATTGCCAAAGTGGGCCACGCTTTCGGCGCGCTGCAAGCGCGCCTGGCTGTCGCGCAAGGCTTCCTCGGCGTGTTTGCGTTCGGTGATGTTAAGACCAAAGACGGTGACGCCGGTGATGCGCCCGCCGTCCGACATGATCGGACTGAAGCGATACTCCGTATATTCCGGCGTGGCCTTAAAGCGCGTCAGGGTTTCAACGCTGAAGCGCTCACCCTGCAAAGCCCGATCGTAATAGCCTTGCCAGTCGGCATTCGCGTCGGGCGGGAACTGGGGCAATAAGACGCTTTCGCCGGCGGACAGTCCGCGGCCCAGCGGCGCGGCGACGTTACGGTGAAACAGCGCATTGCCGACGATCAATCGATACTGCGAATCGACGGCCCAGATGCTGCCGTCTGTGTTTTCGATCAACGCGCTGAGGTTGGTGCGATTCTCAAGCAGGGCGACTTCGGCCCGCTTGCGCTCGGTGATGTCCTGGACCAGCGTCACAAAATAGTCTACGGACCGATCGGGGCGGCGCAGGCACTGCGTGGCCAGCTCCGTATAGATAATTTGACCATCCTTGCGGATGAAGCGCTTCTCCAGCGTGAAGCCGTCAATCTCGCCCGCCAGCACCCGCTCAAATTGCTCCAGGTCGGGGGCCAGGTCGTCGGGATGGGTCAATTGAGTCCACGTCATTTTTCGTAGTTCAGCGGGCGTGTAGCCCAGCAGGTCGCACAACGTGGAATTCATTTCCAGCCAGGTCTGGCTGGGCGCGGTGATGGCGCGTCCGGTCAGGGGCAATTCAAAGTAGCTGCGAAAGCGCGCCTCGCTTTGGTTCAGCGACCGGTGCAGCACTTCCAGCGGTCGCATCAGTCCGCCGCGCACGATGGCGCGATAATACAAGCCCACGCTCACCAGCCGTAGCAAATGCCCCACCAGGTTGGACGGACCATAGACGCTGATGTAAGTGGTGAAGGCCAACTCGCTGCCGATGGTGAACACGTTCGCCAGCACCAACAGTCGTACCAGGTGAGTGTCCAGACCCGATCGGGCCTGCCACAACCCCACGGCCGCCACCAGCAGAATGATCACGATGACGTATTCGCTGATCTGCTTGAAAGCGGTCAGGCCGCTGCCCGCAATGTAGCAATCGGGAAACACGCGCGCGAAAATCGCCGCCAGCAGCAGCGTCGTCACGGCGCCGTACGCGGCCATCACCGGCCCGATCGGCACGTTGCGCTTCAAGAAGAATAGACCGGCCAGCAGCGACAGGCTTTGCAGGTAACGGGCCGCAATCCACAGTTGAGTGGGCAAATTGGCATCGTAGCCCACGAAGATGGGCATGCCGCTATATGCCAGCGCATGCACCATATCCAGCGCGGCCGGAAACACCATGCTGAGGCCGATGAATAGCACATATTGATTATCGATGCGTTGGCGGGTGTTCCAGATCAGAACGAAGATTGCGCCGTTGACGGTGATGCTCATCAGTTCGGCCAGGGTGTGAAACAACAGATAACTGTACAGGCTGGTGGCATACAATATCGCCAGTAACAGCAAGCCGGTCGCGATGGCAGGCAGGGAGCGTTTCAACATTTCGGGGCGGCGGGGTGGTGCGGACTTCAAGACAGTTTGCACGGGCATTTGGGCCCTCCGGTCTGTCTGGAATGGGTGTCATCTTGCCGCTTATTGTAGCATGTTTGTTGGTTAAAAATGCATGTCAAATGACCCAATTTTGCCCGGTTGCACCCGAAATAAAAACCTCCGAGGCGGTTGCGCTCGGAGGCGGAAGTTGCTCGCGGTGAAGTGCGACGACGGGCTCAGCGCGCAGCCTTGGCTGTGCGCTTGGCCCGGTCCATGAGCACAATTCCCGATTGGTTTTAGGCTCAAGGCGGATGAAAGTCCGCCGTGCTCAGCCGCTGGAGATTCTCAGTTGGCGGGCGGCTTCAGACGCATCGCCAGATCGCGAAGTTGCACAAAGCTAATCGGTTTGACCAGGACATAATCGGCCTGATCTTGCAGCTCTTCCGCCATGGCCGAATCGGCCGTCGTAATGACGACATTGACGTCGGCCAGGCGCGGATCGGATCGAATGTAGTTCAGGATCGAGGTCCCTCTGGCTTGCTGCAAATGCAGATCCAAGGTAACTACGTGGGGGATTATGACGGACAACTTCGCCAGCGCGGCTTCCACGGTCGGCGTGGTCTCCACTTCAAAACCGGCCGCGCGCAAGGCTTGACTGAAGATTGCCGCGAGATCGTGATCGTCTTCGATGACCAGTGCTTGATACGTGCTCATGCGTTGACCTCTTATGCCGTTGTAATGGGCAGCGTGATGGTAAAGGTGCTGCCCTGACCGATCTGACTGGATAAGCTGATCTGGCCGCCCATCAGCACCGTCAATTGCTTGACGATGGACAGGCCCAAACCCACGCCTTTATACCGGCCCCGGGCAGGGGCCGCGCCTTGCTGGAACGCCTCGAAGATCTGCGCCTGCTCTTGCGGGGGAATGCCCTGGCCTGTATCGGTGACGCTGATGGCGTACTGGGTTGCAGTCGGGCGCGTGATCTGCACCTCAATCGCGCCGCGCTCCGTAAACTTCAGGGCATTGTCCACGAGATTCAGCACCACTTGATACAGCCGATCGTAGTCGCCATAAATTTCGGTCGGCACTGCCGGATCGAGGCTGAATCGCAGTTCTAAGTGCTTGTCCTGCGCGATCGGCGCGGCCACGGTCTTAAGCGCGTCGATCAGATTCGCGGGCGCAAACGGCCGATTGACCAGCGTCTGCTTGCCCGCTTCCAGCCGCGACTGGCTAAGCAAATCATTCACCATGCGCGCCAATTGATTGCAGCTCAGGCCGATGCGTGTCAGCGGCTGTCGCTGTTCTTCAGTGATCGGGCCGTACACGGCGGCTTGCAGCATTTCGCTATAGCCCAAAATGGCGTTGATGGGCGTGCGCAAGTCATGGCTGACGTGCGCCAGCAACTGCGATTTGAAGCGCAGCGCCTCCAGGGCTTGATCGCGCGCCTGGGCAATCTCCAGCGCGGCCCGGCGGCGATCGGTCACGTCAAACGCCAGACCGATCAAGCCGATCACCTGGCCGTGCTCGTCTTTGAGGGGCACTTTCTTCGTGGCTAAAAAAACGGCGTCCGGCCCGCTTCCGATGGTTTCTTCGGCGACCTCGCGGGTTTCGCCGTGTTGCATCACGTAGGCGTCGTCGGCGCGATAACGTTCGGCGCGTTCGCGCGGATAGAAATCATAATCGGTCTTGCCGCTGATCGCTTCGCGCGGGCAATGCAGCGCCGCGCAGAATTCCTGATTCGCCGCCACATAGCGTCCCTGGGCATCTTTGAAAAAGGCGTAAGCGGGCAAACTGTCCAGCAGGGTCAGCGCTTCGCGTTCGCGCTGGCGCAGCAGCCGCTGCGCCTTCTCCAGCGAATCCAGGGTGTGATTGATCTCAGTGGCCAGGCTGCCGATCTCGTCCGCATCTTGCGCCGACACGCGCAGCCCGACGTTCGCGCGTGCGCCGATGTTGCGCACTTCGCGATTGAGACGGTGCAGCCGCGCAATCACCGTGCGTTCCAGCAGCAAGGCCAACATGCTGCCGACCGCTACTCCGGCTACGAGCAAGGCAAACAACAGGTACGACAGTGTTTGCTGACCTTGCTGATAGATGGTG
>JAGOBP010000025.1 GCA_017999195.1 Thermoflexales bacterium | reverse complement strand
GGCCAAACTCTTCGGCCAGTTGTTTGTAAGCGAGCGCTTCTTCCAGCGGATTCAGATCGGCGCGCTGGATATTTTCCACCAACGCCATTTCCAGCATTTGTTCGGGGGCGACGTCTTTCACCACGACGGGGACAACTTCCAACCCGGCCATTTGTGAGGCCCGCCAGCGGCGCTCACCCGCGATCAAGGTGTATTGATCTTCGCCATTGCGGACCACAATCAAGGGCTGAATCAAACCGTGTTCGCGGATCGAATCCGCCAATTCTTTCAGTGCTTGCTCGTCGAAGAAACCGCGCGGCTGATGCGGATTGGGCGAGATGGACCGCACGGGCACTTCGGCCAGACCGGAATTGGTCGGCAAGTCCGAACCGGGCAAGAGCGCCCCCAGGCCGCGTCCTAAACCGATCTTCTTGTTATTCATCAAATACTCCCCATCTTTGGGTGGGAAAGCGTAGTCCCCGGCGTTTGGTGCACGAAGCGGGTCATGATCGAGCGTTGTCACAGAATGCCTTGAGTGTAGCGTATTTTAGGATGAAAGAAAAGAGCGAGCGCCGTGCTCGCCCTCAATTGACAGCTTGCGTCGTCCGCGCGGCCAACTGCGCCTCGATGGCGCGATCGCTGTTCAGCAGTTCGTCGGCCAATTGATCGTAAGCGATGCCGCCTGACGAGGTGGGCGCATACGAGAGAATGGGTTCGCCAAACGAAGGCGCTTCGCCCAGGCGCACACTGCGCGGCACCAGCGTATTGAAGACGCGATTACCAAAGTGCGACTTCGCTTCGTTCACCACTTGCTGCGCCAACTTCATGCGGCTGTC
The DNA here is from genome assembly GCA_017999195.1 of Thermoflexales bacterium. Taxonomy (GTDB): domain Bacteria; phylum Chloroflexota; class Anaerolineae; order Fen-1058; family Fen-1058; genus JAGOBP01. The sequence goes on along the minus strand of JAGOBP010000025.1, from coordinate 14,408 downwards.
AAACATCGTCATGATCAAGCCGCGCACGATCAGCCCCGGATTCAAGGCTTTGCGCACCAGTTGAACCGTGTTCATCAACTGCGATAAACCTTCCAGCGCCAGATATTCACACTGCACCGGCACGAGCACGCCATGCGCGGCCGTCAACGCATTCACGGTCAACAAACCCAGCGACGGCGGGCAATCGATCAGCACGTAATCATAGTTGGCTTGCACTTCGGCCAGCGCGTGCTTCAAGCGCCGTTCGCGCTCCGCTAAGTCCACCAGTTCAACTTCCGCGCCGGCCAGCGCCGATGACGACGGAGCCAGATCGAGCCGCAAGCGCTTGGTCAGTTGGATCGTCTGGGGCAGGGGCACATCATCGATCAGGATGTGGTAGGTGGAGCGTTTGATTTGGTGCTTGTTGAAGCCTAAAGACGAGGTGGCATTCGCCTGCGGATCGATATCGATCAACAAGACGCGCTGGTTCTTGGCGGCCAGATAAGCGCCTAAATTGACGGCGGTCGTGGTTTTGCCCACACCACCCTTTTGGTTGACCAGCGCGTAAACGTGCGTCATCGTGAGGCCGAGGCGAGTGGATACTTCGCTTCAATTAGCGGCGAAGTGGATAGACACAGTTGAATCTCGTTATGAGTCGGTATGCCGTCCAGACCGGGCCGCGAAATCGATTTGGTTGCCAGACAATTGGCAAACCGCGCCGCCGCAATGGGGCTGGCCGTCTGCTTCAGGCGCACAAAAAAGGCCGCCGCAAAAACATCGCCCGCGCCCGTCGGATCGACTTCGGTTTCTTTGGCTGTGGGCAAATCCGTAATCACGCCATCGTAATACACCGAGCAGCCCGCTGCGCCGCGTGTCACCACAAAGACCCGCGCCCACTTGGACCACTGTCGCGCCAGGCTTTCGTCGCCGCGTACATCCTCAATGCTAATCACGGCGGCCGTGGTGCGGCGCAGAATCGATTCGGCTTCCTGCCATTCGGCGCGGCTGACATTTCCTGCCGCATCCCATTGGCGCAGCCAACCCTGCGGCGTGATGCCGACAAAATCACCCGCAAATTGGTCCAGCCACGCCCGATCGAGTTCCTGCGCGATCGGGGCCAAGTGTACGACATCCAGTGTTTTGTGAATCGGGCCAAGCGCATTGACAAGGTGCGGATCAAGCCGGTTGGCGGTGTTGTGCAGGAGTTGTTGACGGCCGGTGGGCATGTAACGATTTTCGAAGGTGGTGGTGCGATCGGCGGGCGAACTGATTACGTCGATGTCGGGCAAGGCCACGCGCGGATCAACATCGGGGCCGGTGCTGGTAATAACGTGCGTCTCACACCCGATCGCGCGTGCGGTGCGACCCGCAAACGTGACGGTGCCGCCAAACGTCCAGCCGTCTGGCGTAATGTCTTTGCATACATGGCCGATGGCTAAGTAATGCATGGGCAATGAACAATGCTCAATTAACAATGAACAATGATCATTGTCAATCGATCATTGTTCATTGTGGTTTACCGTTTGGTTGATTTGGGGACGATGGTGACTTTGCGATTCTCGCCCATGCCCATGCTTTCGGTGCGGACATGCGGATGATCGCGCAGGGTCAGGTGAATGATGCGGCGCTCGTTGGCGGGCATGGGTTCCAGCGACGCGGGCTTGTGCGACGAAGTCACCCGTTCGGCTATGCGCTGCGCCAATTGTTGCAACATCTGCTCGCGATGCGACTTGTAGCCTTCAACATCGATCACCAGATTGATGTAGCGGCCTAGTTCCTTGGCGACCAGCAACCGCGTGAGATACTGCAAATCTTCCAGCGTTTCGCCGCGTCGTCCGATCAAGCCGCCCAGATCGCCGCCCTGAATGTTCAACACCAGCGTCGGCCCTTCTTGTCGATCTTGATCGCTGAGCAGATCCATCAAACGCGCTTCGACCTGCGTTGTGATGTTCATCTTGCTCAACAACGTCGTCAACACCCGCTGTGCGGCCACTGCACCCGCATCCAGCTCGGCCGCAACTTCTGCTTCGACGGGTTCCGGGGTGGTCGCAACCGGCTCGACTGGCGCCGCCGCTTCGACGCTGGCCTTGCGCGTCAAGCGCACGCGTGCCTCACGGCTGCCGGCCACCGACAACACGTCGATGCTGACGTTGCGGCGCTCGACATTCAGCACATCCAGGCCGCGCGCAATCGCCTCTTCAATGGTATTCCCCACCGCCTCGATTGATTGAAGCACATCCACCGCTTGGCTCCTTGGAATTACTTCTTGTTGGCTTTGGCCGTTGGCTTGGCCGCCGTCAATTGCGGCTTATTGGTCGCGGACTTGGGGCCGGTCGACGGCTTAAGCGTATTGCCGATGAGTTTGTATTGGGCGACACCGACCAGATTCGAGACGATGAAATAGATGCTCAGGCCCGAGGCAAATTGCAGCGCGAACAGGCCAAACATCAATGGCATCATCAGGTTCATCTGCTTGGTCATCGCTGCCGCGCTGGGGTCGGCACTGGGCGGCGTGGCCAGTTTTTGTTGCAGCCACGTCGTCACCACCACCAAAACCGGCAGCACGTAGAACTGATCGGGTTGGCCCAGATTCAACCACAAGAAACTGTTGTTAATCGGAATCAACGGCGCAACCGCGGGAATGGCGCGATGGGCCAGCGACAGCAATTGCAAGGGGTTGACGGCCAGCGCGCCCGTGATCGCCTGATAAAACGCGATCATGATGAACAACTGCAAAATCAGCGGCAAACACCCGCCAAACATGCTGACGTTGTTATCTTTATACAGCTGCATCTGCGCCTGCGACAACTTGGCTTTGTCGTTGCCGTACTTCTTCTTGATCTCTTCCATCTGCGGCGCCAACTCGGCCATCTTGCGCGACGAGCGCTGTTGCGGCAAAGTCAGGGGCAGGGTGATCAGGCGCACCAGAATCGTCGTGATGACGATGGCCAGCGGAAAGCTCTGACCCAGGATGCTGTAGAAGAACAGCAACACATTGACCATCGGGGAAATAAGAAAATCCACGTTCGACCTCGTTTACTATTGAGTGGCGGCCGGCGGGAAGCGCCACAGTTGCGCCCCGGTGGCTTTGTTGAGCCCATACAAGCGAATCGGATCAGCGCCGGCCAGATTGGGCATCACGATGAGCGAATCACCGCTGATTCTCGGCGTGACCAGCATCATCTCGCCGTCGCGGGCGCTAAAGGGAATTTGCCAGACCGATCGGCCCGTTTCCGTTTCCAGCGCATAAATCTTATTCTGATCCGTGCCGACGTAAATTACACCGTCAGCCACCAGCGGCGTCGCCAGCACACCGCCGGCCAGTTTAGCCGGTTGCGGCCAGCCAGTGGCCTGACCCGTGGCCGGATCGAGCGCATACATATTGCCACTCAGATCGCCCTGATACAGCACGCCGTTGGCTTCGGCGGGACCGTCCCACAAGCGGCCTTCGGCCGTGAACTTCCACTTCAGTTCGCCGTTCATGCCGATGGCATACAGGTTGCTGTCGAACGAGCCGACGTAAACCGTATCGCCATGCACAACAGGCGAACCTGGCAGCGTCCCGATTTCAGGTTCGCCGTCCCTGGGGAACTTCCAGATCAAACTTCCGTCGGCCGTGTTGACGGCATACAGATGGTGATCTTGCGAAGCAACAAACACGGTGTTGCCTTTTACCTCAGGCGTGGACCAGATGCGGGTCTTGGTGCCGGGATCAAAGGGCTTGTTCCATAGCGGTCGCCCCGTGGCGGCATCCAGTGCAAACAACAGACCGTTGTTGTCGGCAAAATACACGGCATCATTAGCTAGCACCACGCCGCCGAAAATATTCCCGGCCGTGACATCGGTGCTGGTGATCGGGTAGGTCCACTTCAACTGCACCAGTTCGATGTCCATGGCAAAGACCACGCCCGAATTGCCCGTCAATGAATCCGAGCCAAAGTAGAGCGTCTTGCCGTCGGGCGATAAGGCCGGTTGGCTGTGATAGCCAATGCCCGCATTGTTGACCGGCTTGGCCGACCAGGTCTGCCGCTTCACATCGGCGATGTTCGGCGACACATCCAACTCGATGATCTGGTCGGACGAGGCCAGGTAGGCTTTATTGCCGTTAACGACATAGCCCGGCCAGCTGGTTACGGGCGGTGGGCCGCCGCAGCCAGCCAACAACGTGGCTAACACCAACAGCAGCGCTATGGCTGCCCAGCGTCTTGAAATTGCATGGAACACAGGCAAACGATTCAAAAAGCCTCCAACATCACGGAACCGGATCGTAGCCGCCAGGATTAAAGGGATGGCAGCGGCCAATCCGTTTGATAGTCAGCCACCCGCCTTTTAGCGCGCCATATTTCTGGATCGCTTCAACGCCATAGTGTGAACACGACGGCGTAAATCGGCACGACGGCGGCAACACCTGAGAAAAGGTGCGCTGCCAGACTTTGATCAAGAAGATAAACACGTGCTTCATGCAGATGACTCGACCGGCCAGATTCTGGCGCGCTTCAACACTTCGCTGAGCGCCGTCGTGATCTGGACAACCTCAGCCCCGATGATCGGCGCGCGGGCGATCACAATCACATCGTAGCCCGACGCCAATTGTGGATAGACCAGCTGGATCGCTTCGCGCAGCCGCCGTTTGATGCGATTGCGCACGACGGCGTTGCCTAAGCGCTTACCCGCAGTTACCGCCACGCGACTTCGGGCCGAAGGCTCATCGGCGCGCGGCTGAACGATCACGATTAATAAGCGATGCGGCCACGATCGGCCAGTTTGCCGTACTCGTTCAAACTCGCCGCCCGGCCGCAATCGCCATACCCTGACGCGCCCGGGTGCGGGGCGTGTCGGGGCTTCTGGGACATACGCATCGGTCATCGGTGCTCAGCCAGCCACAACTGGCTGCTGGACTTTAGCCTTCTTTCCAGTTGATCTTCTTGGCGCCCTTGGGCTGCGTCGCCAACTCTTTGCGGCCCTTGGCGCGGCGGGCCTGGATGACCTTGCGGCCGCCCTTGGTGGCCATGCGGGCGCGGAACCCGTGCGTGCGCGCGCGGCGGCGCTTGCGAGGCTGGAACGTTCGAACAGTCATGATGCTTCTCCTCAAGAATGGTTATATCACAAAAGTATGTCCGGCCAGATTGCGCCGGACATGCTGATCGCGTCACTAGAAGCGGACGCGAATTATAACTGACGTGCGACTTCTCGTCAACTAACTCCGGTCGTTTTTCTCGCGCACGATGTTGGCGCCTAGCGCTTGCAGCTTCGCTTCGATCTGTTCGTAGCCCCGATCGATCTGCCCGATGTTGCGGATGACGCTTTGACCCTGGGCACATAACGCGGCCGAGACTAGCGCCATGCCCGCGCGAATGTCCGGGCTTTCCAGCCGTTCCCCGTGCAGCCAGCCGGGGCCTTGCACGATGCAGCGATGCGGATCGCACAAGACGATGCGCGCGCCCATGCCGATGAGTTTGTCCACAAAATACAGGCGGCTTTCAAACATCTTTTCGTGAATCAACACCGACCCCGCCGCCTGGGTGGCGATAACGATGGCGGTACTCATCATATCGGCGGGGAAGGCCGGCCACGGCGCGTCGTCGATTTTGGGGATGGCGCCGCCCATATCGGGCACCACCGTTAGCGATTGGCCGCGCGGGACGAGAATGTCTTCGCCCTGCGCCTCGAACTTCACGCCCAGCCGCTCGAAGACCAGCTGAACCATGCCCAGATGTTGGGGCGCGGCATTCTTGATCAGGATTTCTCCGCCCGTAATCGCCGCCAGCCCGATAAACGAGCCGATTTCAAGGTAATCCGGCCCGATCGTGAAATCTGCGCCATGCAGATCGGCGACGCCTTCGATGGTCAACGTGTTCGAGCCGATGCCGCTGATGCGCGCGCCCATCAAGTTGAGCAGCTGGCACAATTCTTGTACATGCGGTTCAGAGGCCGCGTTGCGGAAGATGGTCGTGCCCTGCGCCAGCACCGCCGCCATGATGGCGTTCTCCGTGCCGGTGACGCTGGCTTCATCTAATAGAATATCTGCGCCAATCAGCCGCTCGGCCGCCACGCGAAATTCGCCGTCGATGTGAATCTCGGCCCCGAGCTTATGGAAGGCCAGAAAGTGGGTGTCCACGCGGCGGCGGCCGATCACATCGCCACCGGGCGGCGGCAGTTCCACCGACTTGAGCCGCGCCAGCAGCGGACCGGCCAGCAAGATCGACGCGCGAATCTCACGGCAGAGATCGCGATCAAGTTCGGTCTTCTTCAGATCGGTGGCCTGAAACTGAACCGTGTGCCGATCGATTTCGGTGATGGTCACACCCAGATCGGCGACTAGCTTCATCATGGTCTGCACATCGCGGATGCGCGGCAGGTTGCGCAGGATGACGGGCTGATCGGTCAGCAGCGTCGCGGCGATCAGGGGCAGGGCGGCGTTTTTGTTGCCGCTGGGGGTGACAGTGCCGTTTAACGGCTGGCCACCTTGAATGATAAATTGTTCCATGGGTTCTCTCTCGAAGTTGGATGTGGGAGGCCGGGTTGGATGTTGATTCGTGCTCATTCTACACGAGACGGAGAGGTGCCGCAAACCGATCGGGTACCGGTAAACCACCGATTGAGCAACGCTCCTTTAACGTGATTGGTTGCATTCTTGATATGGGCTTAGTATAATACACGCACGATCAAGTGCGATCGATGATCAGATGGATAATGCGTCGATCGAAAGTGGAGGCTGTCTTTGATGAACCCAGTGTTTAGAGCCAGGCGGCGGTTGGTGGTCATGGCGATGGGGGTGGCGGTGTTGATGACCGCGTGTGATGGCAACGCCCCAGTTCAACCCGTTGCGCCCGGTAATCCGGCGGTTGTGCCGACGGTGACCTTACCGGCGGTGTTACCGCCAGCGGCTCAGCCACAAGCTCCGGCCAATTCGCAACCCGCTCAACCGGCCAATGGCGCCGCGGCGACGGTCAACGGACAGGCCATTCCGATCGGCCTGTACCAGCAGCAATATGATCAGTTCAAGACGGCGTTGATTCAGCAAGGGCTGAATGCCACTTCGCCCGAAGGTCAGGCGCAGCTCGCCCAGATGGGCCAGTTGATTTTGGATAACCTGATCGATGATGCCTTGATTGCACAGGAAGCGGCGAAACAAGGCGTAAGTGTCACCGATGCGGAGTTGGATGCGGCTATGCAACAACTGGTCGATTCAACCGGCGGGCAGGCGGCGTTTGAACAAACGCTGAAACTGTCCGGCCAAACGCTGGCTGATGCCCGCACGTTGCAGCGCACGCAGATGCTGAACAATCTGATGCGCGATCGGGTGATCGCCAATCTGGGCGGCCAGTCCGATCAAGTGCATGCGCGCCACATTCTGGTCGATTCAGCGGCGGCGGCCGAAGCGCTGCTGGTGCAAATCAATGGCGGCGCAGATTTCGGGCAGGTCGCGCAGCAGTCGTCGATGGATACGTTGACTAAGGCCAACGGCGGCGATCTGGGCTGGTTTCCGCGCGGCGTGTTGATTTCCAAGGAAGTAGAAGACGCGGCGTTCAACTTGCAGCCCGGGCAAATGAGCGGCGTGATTCAAAGTGCGTTTGGTTTTCATTTGGTGCAAGTGCTGGAACGCGACGCCAATCGCCAACCCGATGCTGAGCAGATGCTCAAACTTCAGCAGCAGGCAGTGGAACAGTGGCTTAGCGGTTTGCGCGCGGCTGCTCAAGTGGAACGATTAGCCGGTCAGTAGAATCAGGGGATGCCCTATGGAACGCACCACTTCGCGTTCGCGAGTGTTAGATCGATTGACGCTGTTGTTGCTGGGCTTGACCATTTTTGCGCTGCTGTTTTTTGGCGTGATTTTGGTTGCGCCAGGTGTGTTCTTTAATCCGTTTCCGCCGTATGTGGTGGAACTGGCTGTGCTTGCGCCTACGCCGACGATTGCACCAACGCTGCCGGCCACTTGGACTGCGACGCCGGCGGTAACTTATGCGCCCACGCCCACGCGGCTGCCGGTGTCACCCACGGCCACGCGCACGCCGCGCCCTACGCGCACGCCCTTGCCGACCGAAACTCCAACGCCGACTGTAACGCCCACGGCAACCGAAGATATGTGCAAGACTTTGAAGCTGCTAGGCCCACCGCCTGCCCAGCATTACGCCCAGTACGATCCCGTGACGGTGACCTGGGTGTTTGGGCGCGCGCTGGCGGCCAACGAACACTTCGATGTGTTGCTTGACCCGCCGGGCAGTGGTATGGCGTCCATCGGTTGGGCCGACGAGGCCAATCCCAAGAACAAGAACTGCGGCGCGTTCTGCGAATTTCAATTTGGCGTGTGGGGAATGTATCCGGGCGGCCGGTTTAACTGGACCATCGCCGTGGTGCGTTCCAATAAAGAAGGCAAGGTTATTGCCAACGTCTGCCCGCCGCCTGATCCTTACTTCTTTGAGCATTAGGGCTGATGAAGAACGCTCGAACGCTCAATCAGCTCGCGGCCTTGACCCTGATTGCCTCAGGCGTTGTTTTGGTGTGCTATGTGATTGTCCTGCTTTTCCCGCAGATTCCGCTCAATCCCTTCCGCCCGGAAAGTATTACATTGCTGGCGACGCTGGGGCCAACGGCGACGGCGACCAGCACATTGCCGCCCACCTGGACGCCGACGGCAGTTGCCAGTCCGATCGGGCCGCGCGCGACGTTTACACCTGAGCCTACGGCTACGCCGCGTCCCACGCGGACACCGACGATCATTCCCTCACCTACGATTGATCCGCGCATCCCAACGCGCTCGCCATTCAAATTTACCAATACGGCCCTCGTGCTGACCTCTGATCCGTACGGCGCAGCCTGTGGCAACTGGGGCGGCGTCGGCGGTCAGGTTCTCAACGTGGACGGTTCACCGTTGGCGGGCGTGTCGGTAGTGGGGTGGGGCGGCCCGATTCCTGAACAAAACAAGAAAGTCTTTGTGTCCGGCAGCGATGCGCGTATCAACAAATTCTATAACGGCGACGCCGCCTACGAACTGTACATCGGCGCGCCAGGCGACTTTGATTTCAACGTCGTGGTGTATGAGAATGGCCGGCCCGCTTCGGCGGTCGTAAAGTTTCGCATGTATAATGACTGCGCGCGCGACCTGGCGCTTATCAACTTTCAGCGGAATCATTGAGCATGGCTAAACGACGCATTCGCTTATTCAATCAGACCCGGCAGGCAGCTGCGCCCGTCGATGCGCAGGCCGACGCGGCTACGGTCGCCAAGGATCGCACCCAACTGTTCAATCAGCTGACGGTGCTGTTGCTGGCGCTGACGCCGATTGTGCTGATCTGCTATCTGGTCATTCTGGTCGTCCCGACTTTCCCGCTCAATCCGCTGCCGCCCGTGTCGCAGCTGCCGCCGGCCGTCATCCCGCCGACGAGCACGTCTACCGCAACGCCCACCGTGACGGCTACGCCGCGCCCAACGAATACACCGACCGCTGCGCCGACAGCCTCGCCAACGCCGACCAATACGCCGACCGAACCGCCCACCAACACCCCTGAGCCGACCGTGGCTGGCAGTCGCCCCGGACCGACTTTGCCGCCGTCAGCGACACCGTCGAGCACGCCGACACCCATCGCAACGTTGAGTGTAACGAAATCGCCGTTCAATTACACTACTGAAGTGATCTATCAACGCGCTCAGTTGTACGGCACGAATTGGGCCGGGGTGGCGGGTCTGGTGTTTGGGCTGGATCGTAAGCATCAGCCCAACATTGTCCTGCGCCTGTGGGGCGATGAGCCGGTAGGTGCGGCGGGCCGCACCCTGCCGTCTGGGACGGCCATTCAATATGGCCCGTCGGGCTGGGAATTCACTCTGGGTGACAAGCCCGCGTTTGGCAAATGGAAACTTCAATTGCTGACCGACGATAATCAGCCGTTGTCGGCTGTCATCGAAATCGAGATGAAGGGCGATCCGCGCGCGAACCTGGCGTATGTGATCTTCTATCAGAATCATTAGCGAGACTCAAGCATGTTCTTCCAGCCTCCCCGCTAACTCTTAACCTGCTTCACCCCTCAACGCGAGCCGCTGGCTCGTGCTCCTCCCTGTTCCTGGGATGTTGCGTTGTCTTGCTACATCGACCAGACTTTTTACTTGAACAGGGAGTTTGTCATATTGTCCAAAACCAAACTGATCCGCAGTTCTGCGCTGTTGGTGATGGTGCTGTACGGCGTTGAATTGCTGGATGAATTGAATTACGGCTTGTACGGGGCGACGCTGCCGCAATTGCGCGATGACTTTGCGTTGACGTACACGCAGGTCGGTTTGCTGTTTACGCTGCCCAGCGTGATCAGCGTGCTGCTCGAACCGGCCATGGGCTTGTTGGGCGATACGCGCCATCGCCGGACGTTGGTGCTCATCGGCATTGTGGCGACCGCGATCGGTCTGGCGTTGATCGCCGCCGCTCAAACCTATGGCGTATTGTTGCTGGCTTTTGGCACGTTGTATATCGCCAGCGGTGCGTACGTTAATCTATCGCAAGCCACATTGATCGATCGTGATCCGGCGCGCGCCGAGCAGACGATGGCACGCTGGACGCTGTTGGGGTCTATCGGGGTCACCGCCGGGCCGCTGTTGATGACGGTGTTGTTTTCAGTGGGTATCGCCTGGCGTGGCGCATATGTGGCGTTGGCCGTCGTCGCGGCGCTGTTTGCCGTTGCCCTATTTCAGCAGCGCTTTGATTCACACGCGGGCGCACAGGCCGAGCCACAGTCGGTGCGGGTGTTGGCGCGCAATCTGTTGATGGCGCTGCGACAGCGCTCACTGCTGAAGTGGGTGCTGCTGACTGAACTGGCTGACTTTATGCTGGATAAATTGCTTGAAGTCACCGGCTTGTACTTTCACGATGTCGCCGGGGTAAGTCTGGCCGGCGCGAGTGCGGCGGTTGCGGTGGCGACGGTGGCCGGGTTGATCGGCAGCGGCCTGCTGGTACCTGCGCTGGAGCGTCTGAATGGGCTGCGTCTGCTGCGCGTGACGGCGGTGGCCGCGCTGATCGCCTATGCCGCGTTTTTGCTGGTGCCTGTGATTTGGCTGAAATACGTGCTGATCGGCGTGATCAGTTTTATGACCGCCGGTTGGTTTGCCATTTTGCGCGCCAAGACCTTTGAGGTGTTGCCGGGTCAATCGGGCTTGGTGGTGGCCGTTACATCGCTAGCTAACATCTCCAGTTTGTTTGTGCCAGTGCTGTTGGGCGGACTCGCCGATGCGGTGGGCTTGCAATCGGCCATGTGGCTGCTGGCTATCGGGCCGGTGGCGTTGATTATCGGGCTAAGGTAAAATGCTGCATCTTGTTCGATGAGGTTGCACTATGAATCAAGTTGATCTGCATATGCACAGTACCGCGTCCGATGGCGTGTTGCGGCCTGCCGAGGTGGTGCGCCTGGCGCATGCGCGCGGTTTGAAGACGATTGCCTTGACGGATCACGACACAACCGATGGGTTGCGTGAAGCGATCGAGACGGGGCAGGCCGTGGGCCTGGAAGTGATCGGCGGGTTGGAAATCAACAGCGAGACCGACACCGGCCACATGGATTTTCTGGCGTATGGCTGCGATGTTGAGAACACGGCGTTTCAAGAGCAATTGCTGGAGATTCGCGATGCGCGCGTGGGCCGCGCCAAAGGCATGGTAAAGAAGTTAGCCGAGTTGGGCGTGCCTGTGGCGTGGGAGCGTGTGCTCTTTTTCGCGGGCGATGCGCAATCGATCGCGCGGCCACACGTCGCACGCGCCCTGGTTGAAGCGGGGCATGTGGCTTCGATCAAAGAAGCGTTTAACAAATATCTGGAAGACGGCGGCCCGGCTTACGTGCATCGCCTGGAATTGAAGCCTAAAGAAGTGATCGATGTGATCCATCAAGCGGGCGGCGTCATCGTGCTGGCGCATCCCGGTCACGCACACACCACGCATCTGGTTCCGTTGCTGGCAAGCCTGGGGCTGGACGGCGTTGAGGTCTACTACTTCGATCACAGCGACGAGCAAAAGGCCGAGCTACTGGCGCTGGCTGATCAACACGGCTTGATCGTCACGGGCGGCAGCGATTTTCATGGCGATGCCACACACGCCGAATTGGGGTCGGTGCCGGTGCCTGATGAAGTTGTGACGCGACTGAAAGCCCGTCTCGCGTCTCGGCAAACACAGGTTGTGTAAGGCAGGCATGGTGTTACGCACCACGTACCACGCATCACGTTCTGATCACCGGCAAATCCAGCAGTAAGACTTCCACCACTAACCGCGCCGTTGCGTTGCGATCGAGTTGCCACAGCGCTCGGCCGCACGCTTCGGCGGCGGCGGTGGCTTGTGCCACCGAAATGTGCTGTGCCAGCGCGCGGATTTGATCCACCCGATCAAGGTTGACCAGTTCCGCCGTGCTGCCGCTGGCGGTCAGCAGCACATCACGCCACCACGTGCGCCACAAATCCAGCGTGGCGCGTGTGCGATCATCCTTCTTGGTCAACGTCTCCGCATACGCAAAGCGCGCCACCCGATCGGCCTTCAACAGTTGATTGAGATCATCGAGGGCGGTTGTTCGTGCTTCCAGTATCGATTGATCTTTCGCGGCCATTACGGCCCAGCCCAATCGCCCACCCGATAAATGCGCCAGCAAATCCGCTTGATCACTTGCCACCTGCCAGCGCGTCAGCAGCGCTTCGCGCACTTCCGTCAGCGTGAGCGGCCGCAGCGCGATCTGCTGGCAACGCGAGATGATGGTGGGCAGCAACAGTTCTGGATCGATGGCCAGCACGATCAGCACGGCGTAAGCGGGCGGTTCTTCCAGGGTCTTGAGCAGGGCGTTTTGCGCTTCAATCGTGGCCGTTTCAAATTGATCGAAGATCGCCACGCGATAGCGGCCTTCAAACGGCGACAAGGCTAAATCGTGTTGCAGGGCGCGGACTTGATCGATCTTGAGGCTGCGGCCTTCGGGCGCGATGAACTGCACATCGGGGTGTTTGCCGGCCGACATCAAGCGGCAGGCGCGGCACGTGCCGCAAGGTCGATCTGCATCCGATGTGCAATTAAGGGCTAAGGCCAACGCTTGTGCCAGGGCGGTTTTGCCGATGTGTGCCGGGCCGCTGATTAAATAGGCATGTGCGGGCCGTTGTTCGTGCACGGCGCGATCGAGATTGGCAACCGCCCAGGCGTGTCCGATCACGGGCCAATGAGTAAGGGTCATGGCGTCATTATACCAAACTCAATTGCTATAGTAGGGTGTCTGCAAAGCAGAAGGGGTTGATGTCATTGACATCAACCCCTTGAGCGGGAGACGGGATTCGAACCCGCGGTCTTCTCCTTGGCAAGGAGACGCTGTACCACTCAGCTACTCCCGCGTCTGGTGCCCCATCCTGCTTGGCACCGCAGTGCCGAGGCGCAGGATTGAACTGCGGACACCGCGATTTTCAGTCGCGTGCTCTACCAACTGAGCTACCTCGGCGGTAGGCGAACGAGATTTTACCAAAGTCAGGAGGACTTGTCAAGCAATTTGCGATAATTGTGACAAGTTCATCTTGGTTGACGCACGGCATCGGCCGTGCTAGAATCGCAGTGTTTCGCGGGAGTAGCTCAGTTGGTAGAGCGCCTGCCTTCCAAGCAGGATGTCGCGGGTCCGAGTCCCGTCTCCCGCTCTATTACGGAATTACAATTCAGCGCAGCCTCTGAATTGTAAGCACGATCTACAGTTTAGAGGTAACGCGATGAACGCTTCGGCTATCGAAAACTACATCCCTCTACCGCAAGCCGCCAAACGCCTTAAAATCACGGCCATCGCCTTGAAACGCCTGATCGATAATGGTAAGATACACGCAGTCCGATTAGGCGGGACTTTGGCTGTGGCTGAGAGTGAACTGAAACAAACAATTTTTCGTGCTCAGTTTGAGCACTTACGCGGACAGGCGATCACCGTGCCTCAGGCCGTGAATATGTATGGCATTAACGCTGTTACGATCCGAAACTGGATTCGGCATCAATATATCGCCATCCTTAAAGATGGATATGGAACCGAGATCGATCAGGCTGATATGGCATACTGCGCTGCTGTATATCAATCACTTGGCGGCGTACAAGGCAAGCGACTATTTGACGAAGATGGCTCGCCATATCAACTTCGAAAGCCAGAATCTGCAGAATACAAACGCGAGTGGCGCAAGAAGAAAAAACAGACGTCTTGAAAATAGCGCATTACTTCGATTTTTAAACACTCCCAATTTTGGGAGTGTTTTATTTCTCGTCAGCATTCATAATGCATGACGCAATACCCAATTGATAAAAAATGAGTATTGACACTTTTTCTTTTGTATGCTATCTTACCCTCTGTAACTTTGTAACAGCAATTGCCTAACAATCTCACCGAGCCATTACGTAGCCAACCACTATCTGCTACAGATAAGTGCTGTCCTCATTGAGCAGTCAACCAACGAGGATCAGATACGGC
>JAGOBP010000454.1 GCA_017999195.1 Thermoflexales bacterium | reverse complement strand
ATCGATGGCGCGCATGGTCTTGTGCAACGCATACGCCCGCACCTTGGGATCGTTGCTGGTGAACGCGCCGTCACGGAAAGCGGGATCAGTGAAGAGGTTGGTGGTCGCCATCGGCACGACGAGGCCCGTATCGTTCAACGCTTTTTTGAAGTCGGCCACGATTTGATCACGCTGAGCGGGTGTCGCATCGATGGGGACGAGGTCGTTGTCGTGGAAGTTCACGCCCCACGCGCCGACTTCGGCCAGCAGATGAACGATTTCGACGGGCGACAAAGTCGATCGGACGGCTTTGCCAAACGGGTCCGCGCCGGTGTTGCCGACGGTCCACAGGCCAAAGGTAAACTTATGTTCGGGTTTAGGCTGATACAGAGAGGTCATGGCTTTGCTCCTGAGAGAGGGTGAACTTGGCTAATTTGTATATCCATTCGCCAAATTACACTCATTTTAGGCCCAATTTTCAGCAGACAAATAGTACCATAGTCCTGTTTTTCGTGTGATTTTTGTCACAACGTGCCGCTAATTAAGATATTCTCGCATCAAAAAAAGCACCGATAGGCTAATCTAGCCCATCGGTGCTGATAGAAATCTCACGCAAAGAAGCCAAGGCGCAAAGGCTTTTCTTTGCCTCTTTGCGGCTTGGCGTGAGATTACTCAGTCTTCGCCGAAAGTGCGCAGCGTCTCCAGATAGTGCTCCGGCAAACCGATGTCGAAGCGCCGCCCGTCGATGACGACGCCGTGGAAGCCGTCTTCCTGCCGCAAGCGATCGAGACACGAGGTCAACTGGAACTCGCCCCGCTCGCGCACATTGTTGGTGATGTTTTCTTCGAGGTAGTCAAAGATTTGCGGCTTGATGACATACTGCCCGAACAAGGTCAGATATTCGCCCTGGGGCAAGCCGCTGATGAACAAATGCTCGCGCGCGTAATCAATGGTCGGCTTCTCGGCAAATTCCGTGATATTCAACACCCGATTGGCCTCCAGCCAGATGCCGGTCGCCGTGCCAAACGCGGCGATGGATTCTTCCGGCGTGCGACGCAAACCGACGACGCTGAGGCCATGTTCTTGATACGCGTCCAACAACTGCTGCGCGCACGATCGATCCGTGTTGGAGCGATACAGGTGATCGCCCAGCATCAACAGGAACGGCTCGTTGCCGATCGCTTCGCGGGCGCAGTACACCGCATGGCCGAAACCGTCTTGCACGTTCTGCGTGATGAACGTGACGTGCCGCCCGATTTCGAGCAAGCGCCGCGCATAAGCCTGAAAGTGACGCGGCAACTTGTTGTAGTTCTCGATCGAAATCTGCGTATTGAAGAACGAGCGGAAATCGGCCAGGTCGCTCTCCTGCACGATGATGACGACCTCTTCGATACCCGCGTTGAGCGCCTCTTCCACGATGTAGAGAATGGCCGGTTTCGCCACGCCATCCCGATCGATGACGGGGAACAACTCTTTCTTGGTCGCTTTCGTCGCGGGGAATAATCGCGTGCCAAAGCCCGCCGCCGGGATCAACGCCTTGCGCACTTTGCGGCCTGGCTTCAACGACAGCGTGTGACATTCCATGCCCAGGTCGCGCTCGATGATCTCGATCACGGCCTGCTGATCGGCTTCGCTGCGCGCCAGGAATTGCGCCGTGCCGTCGCCCTGTGAGCCGACGCCTTTGCCGCCCCACACATGCGGCTTCAGCGGCTCATAGGCCAACACCTTGTGCAACACAGGCGAAGTCAGTTCTTCGGGACAGGCGGGCGTGGCATAGCGATCGAAGAAGGCTTGCGCTTCCACCATCAACGCGCCCAATTTGGGCGCATCGCCCGCTTTGAGTGCATCCAACGCCTGATGCACGATGCGTTTGTTGATCGGCCCCAACAACTCTTGCACGCCGCGCTCGATCTCGGTTTCCGCAAACGGATAACAGCGATTGAGTTTGTTGAGAATCTCCATCGTGTCTTTCTTGGCATGCAGATCGACGATGACAAAATACAGTTCGCTGTTGACCTGCAATTCCTGCGTGTCGAGCAGATCGCCATCATACGCCATCAACACTGGGCGCGTGCCGAAGGCGCAGCCCTGATCCATGCGGCCGCAACGCGACGGCGTCGTAATCTCGCCCATGTAGGCCAGTTCCATTTCACCGCGCGTAGTCAACTTCAGGTCGTACACGCGATTGAACGCGCGCGCTGTCAACACGCAAATGGCCGCGCTAGAGGATAAGCCTTTTTTCATAGGCAAATCCGTCAGCGTATTGTGAATGACCAGGCCCCGCACCCGATAGTTCGTCGCCACCTGATAGGCCACGCCCGCCATGTAACTCCAGAAACCGCCCCGCTCCGCTTCTTCCAGGAGCGCCTTCGGTTCCATCGGGATTTCGTACGGGCCGATGAGCGTTCCATCGGGCGCAGTCGAGGACAACACCAGCGAAGTGGGATGCGGCTCAACTTCGGCATAAATCCCTTGATTCGTGCCGCTGATCAGCGTGTAGCCTTTCTCGATGTCGGCGTTGATGCGGCGATGGCCGCCCGCCCAATCGGAGTGTTCACCAAACAGGCAGATGCGGCCGGGGACAAAAATCTTCATGCTGCGCTCCTTGCGAGGCTTAAGGTTCGAGGGCGATTATACCGCAGGCAACCCAAAACCGACCGGGTTCTGCGGCCCAGTCGGTTGCTCGATCAAATTTCGTATCCTTCGTGCGCTTCGTGGATCAATCGGTATGGACGATTTACGCTTCCTGCGCAGCCGCCGTCGCCGCCGCCCGCCTCTCCAGGCCGTGCGTACGTCGCTGCAAGTACAGGAACCCCAGCACCGACAGCACCCCAATGAAGCCCGCGATGTACCACAGCATATTCGGGTTGAAGTTATCCAGCACCAAGCCAGCCAGCAACGGCCCGATCATAAACGGGATGCCCCACGAAAAGCCAGACACCGCCATGTAGCGACCACGCATATCCTCCGGCGCAAAGGCCGCCGTCAGCGATTGCGCCACGGGCGACACCACCATCTCGCCAAACGTGATGATCACCATCGCCAGCACGAAGGCGGCATAACCATTCACAAAACCGTACATCGCAAAGCCGATCGCGTACAGCGCCGCCCCAAAGGCCATCATGATCAACGGCGTCTTGTCGCGGATGGCGCGCGTGATGGGGAATTGCAGCAGCACCACCATCAGCGCATTGATGCTTAACAGTGTGCCGTAGCTCGCTTCCGGCACGGCATGGACATCGCGCAGATACACGCCCAGCGTGGTATTCATATTCATATAGACCAGCGTCATCAGCAGCGATGCGCCCAGGAACAACATGAACGACGTATCGCGCAGCACCACGAAGTAACCCCGGAAGGTCCCGCCCACGCTTTCTGGCTTCACGCCCGCTTCGACTTTAGGCTTGGTTTCCTTCAAGAACGCAAACACGATGAAGGCCGTGAGGGTGCTAATCACCGCATCCACGATGAACAGCAGCGTGTACGATTGCGCCGCCAAAAAGCCGCCAATCGCGGGGCCGATGGTTACCGCCAGATTGAAGCCCACGCGCATAATGCCAAAGCCTTCGGCGCGCTTGTTTTCGGGCAGCAAGTCGGCCACCATCGCCTGATGGGCCGGCCCGGCCACATCGGTGAAGATGCCGGACACCAGCGCCAGCACGTAGAACACTTCCAGCGATTCGACGAAGCCCATCAATAGCGTGCTGAACGAACTCGCCAGCAAGCCGAAGATCAACATCGTGCGGCGGCCAATCCGATCGGTCAACGCGCCCCCGATGAAGCTGCCCACGATGCTGGACAACGAAAACAGGCCGAATAGAATGCCGACCTCGGTCATGCCCACATTGAACTTCTGCGTGATGTACAACGCGAAGAACGGAAACAGTAGCGAGCCGCCCAGCCGGTCGATGAACGTCGCCCCGACCAGAATCCAGAACGAGCGGCGATATTCGCGATAGATGTTGCGGATGTTGCGATACTGGCGTTTCAGAAACATGACATCCTCTCCAAAGGGCAAATCGTTACTCAGTGTACGCCGAAGACGCAGCGCAAAAATCAGTCCAAAGACTGATTCTGAAGTGCGACATCGGAC
>JAGOBP010000453.1 GCA_017999195.1 Thermoflexales bacterium | reverse complement strand
GGATATTGGCGGCTGGTCTCGAAGGCCAATTCCAACGCGGCGCGATCGGGGCCGTAGGGCGTCAGATACGACACGCCGTGATCGACGACGTACACGATGTCGCGCGTGCCCACCATCTCGAAGTCGATGAACCACGCGTCACGGAGTTGCTCGCCGTACACATCCAGCAAATGATGCATCCCCAGCCCACCGATCTCTTCTGCGCCCGTGAAGGCCAGCCACACTTCCGTGTGTTTCAACGGTTGTTGCTTCAAATAAGCGCCCAGCCCCAACAAACACGCCACCGCGCTGGCATTATCATTCGCGCCGTCGATGTACGCGCCGCGCTCATCCAACAAGAGCAGCGGAATGAACGAGAGCAAACTCAATACGGTCAGACGCTGTGTCAACTGCGCTTTTTTGCGGCCATTCAACGCCCGACTGAGCAGCGCCAGCCCGTTAATCGCTGGGACCAGCGTGCCCGCCGAGAGCAACATCGTCAGCCAGCGTTTGACGGGCTTGGAGAACGTCACGCGCGCTTTGTTCGTGTCGGTGTGACCCACCAGCACGACGCGCTGTTTCACCTTCTCTTGCGCCGGAATGCGCACCAGCACATCCGCCGAGGGGCGCGTGGGATACAGGAACGATAGCCGTTGGCGTTGAGTGCGCGTCGTGCGCGTCAACTCCAGCGCGCTGAACAGACTCAACACGCCGCCGATGAACTTGCCCACCTGTCCGCCAATCTTGCCCAGACCGTTCGCGGCCAACGTCAACCCGATTGGTCCGGCGAAGAGCCAGCCCCACGTGTCGGGCGTGGCAAACGGCAGTTCTTCGATCTCGCCGGCGTCGAAGCCCGCCTCGATCAATATGCGTCGAATGTACTCACGCGCTTGCGCCTCGGCGGGATGTCCGGCCGGACGCGGGCCGATGTCGCGAGCCAGCGCGCTGACGTGAGTGAGTAGTTGGGCGGCGGTCAGGGTGTCGAGCATGATGAGTGATGAGTGACGAGTAATGCGTACTGCGTAATTCGTAATGCGTGTTGCGTGGTGCGTGAAGAATGGTGTTTACGCAGTACGTATTACGTATTACACTGTTGCCTCTACGACTTTCGCTTTGCTGAGCGCAATCAAATCTTTCACGGCCACTTTCACATCCAGGCCGCGCTGGCCGCCGCTGATGTGGATGTGCGTCAGCGCCAGCGCGGACTTGTCCAAGCACACCTCGAAGGGCTTGTTCAGCAGGGCCAGCGCGCTGATGCCGCCCACTTGCAGGCCGGTCAACGCTTCGGCTTCATCGTGCTTGGCGACTTTCAATTTCTTTTCGCCGACGGACGCAGCCAGTTGCTTGAGATCAATCTCGCGATGGGCGGCGATCATCACCAATAAGGGTTTCTTCCCCTTTTCTTCGCGCAGCACCACGATGGTCTTGTAGACGTGTTCGACCGGCACGCCGATCAGCGCGGCAACTTCGTCGGCAGAATGAAACGCCGAGCCGTCGTATTCGTGGGTTTCGTACGGGATTTTTCGGGAGTCGAGTAAGCGGGTGACGTTGGTTTTCATGGATCAGGTCTCAGGCCACAGTGCATACTTGATCATGCGTGGTGCGTATTGCGTGGTGCGTGTTTGCTTTCACGGACCACGCACCACGCATCACGAGTCAGAATAAAGGTGCTGCGCCACAATATACTCCGCAACCGACTCAGGCACTAACTCTGCAATGGGCAGCCCGTCTTGGACGCGCTGCCGGATCGAGCGGGCCGCGAGGTCGATCTCGGCGTGATCGAGCCAATCGAGGCGGGCGCGTAAATCGGGCAGGGCGGCGTCGAGCGTGAACCAGTCGGGTTCGGTGTTGGGCCGTCGCAACACGGCCAGCCGCGCCAACGTGATCAGACGCTGCGGCTCGCGCCAGCGCAGCAGATCGCTCAACGAATCTTCGCCCATGATGAACCACACGGCGGCAGCGGGATACTGTTGATGAACCAAGTCTAACAAATCAACTGTGTAATGCGGCCCGGGCCGATCGAGATCGAGCCGCGACAGCGCAAAACAAGGCTGATCGGCAATGGCGAGTTCGACCAGGCGCGCGCGCTGTTCGGGCGCTGAGATGATTTGCCCTTGCTTCAAGGGCTGTACCCCGGCGGGGACAAAGAGCACTTGGTCTAGCTGTAATTGATCGCAGGCCGCCCGCGCGATGTGCAGATGGCCGAAGTGGGGAGGATCGAAGGTGCCGCCGAGCAGGCCGAGGTTCATGATGGTAACAAGTGACGAGTGATGAGTGACGAGTGAGCGGCAACATCACTCGTCACTCATCACTCGTCAGGATAGTTTTTACTTCATGCAGTGACGACAAAATCCGATCAGCCAACGACAGATCGAGCGCCTGCGAGTGGGCGTTGGGCACGGCGAAGCACGTCATGCCCGCGGCCTTGGCGGCTTGCACACCGGCTGGTGCGTCTTCCAGCACCAGACAGTTTTCCGGCGCGACGTTCAGTTTCTTGGCCGCCGCTAAAAACACATCGGGCGCGGGCTTGCCGTTGATCACGTCGTCGGCGGAGACTATGACGCTGAACCGATCACGCACGCCCGTCGTCGTCAACACCGCATCGATGTAGCGTCGCAGGCCGCTGCTGGCAACGGCTTTCTTCAAGCCTGATTGATCCACGAAGTCCAACAGTTCGAGTAGACCCGGCATCGCGGCGACGTTGCCCGCGAGATACGCGATTTGATATTCGGCTTTTTCGCGCGCCAAGTCGTCGGGCCGATCGGGCAGCTGGAACAATCGGATGGCGAGTTCCGCCGTTTCGATCACACGTTGTCCCAACACCGAATCGAGCGCGGCTTGATCGAACTGCACGTTCCGTTTCGCCAGCACTGCCTGCCATGAGGCAATCGAGTGCGGCTCGCTGTCCACCATCAAGCCATCAAGGTCAAAGAGTATCGCTTGAATCATAGTGATCAGTGCGTACTGCGTAATTCGTAATGCGTAACCAACACTTCGGTCGGCTCATTGATCATTTGTCATTGTGCATTGTTCATTGCTAATCTTGCCATTCCAGTTCGTAGTCTTCGCCGATCCAGACCGTGTCGCCGTCTTGCACGCCCGCCGCGCGCAGCGCCTCGATGACGCCCATCTTGGTGATGGCCTTGTGGAATGACATCAAGGATTCTTCCGAATCGAAGCGATGGCGCAAGGCCAGTGTTTGAACCAGATGGCCGGTGACGTGCCAACTGCTATCGGGCGCACGGTTGATAACGAAGGGTTCGTCGTCGTCGCCGATGCGGAAGACCGTGGGGGCCGCGGGCAAGATCGGTTCCGGCACGGGCAGTTCGCGCAGCAGTTGCGCCGCGCGAAAGAGTAATTCGCGCGTGTTGGCGTGCGTGGCCGCCGAGATCGCCATGACCTCTACACCCTGATTTTCAAGGCTTTTTTGCACCGTGAGCCAGTTGGCTTGCGCTTCGGGCAAATCGATTTTGTTGAAGGCGACCAACTGCCGTTTGTCGGCGAGGCCGTGACCGAAGGCGGCCAGTTCGGCGTTGATGGTCTGGAAGTCGGCCAATGGATCGGGCTGCGAACCGTCGAGGACGTGGACGAGCATGCGCGTGCGTTCGATGTGGCGCAAGAATTCGTGGCCCAGCCCTTTGCCTAAACTCGCGCCTTCAATCAAGCCCGGAATGTCGGCCATGACGAAAGACACCTCGCGTTCCAGATCAACCACGCCCAGGTTGGGACGCAGCGTGGTGAAAGGGTAGTCGGCGATCTTGGGCCGCGCAGCGGTGGTAGAAGCCAACAGTGTGGACTTGCCCGCATTGGGCAGGCCCACCAGGCCGACATCGGCGATGAGTTTGAGTTCCAGATCAAGGTCGCGCTCTTCACCGGGCATGCCGTTGGTGGCCATGCGCGGCGCTTGATTGGTGGACGTAGTGAAGCGCGCATTGCCTTTGCCGTGCGAGCCGCCACGCGCGACGATAAACTCGGCTTTGAGGGTCGTCAGGTCGCCCAGCACTTCGCCGGTTTGGGCGTCGCGGATCACGGTGCCGGGCGGCACACCGATGCGTACGTCTTTGCCGTCAGCGCCGGTCTGATTTTTGCCGTGGCCGTTTTCGC
>JAGOBP010000452.1 GCA_017999195.1 Thermoflexales bacterium | reverse complement strand
CGGCCGCGATTTCTTGGAGCGGCAGAATAAAATCGGCGCTGCCGGTGTGGATGGCGGCGCCGGGCATGCCAAAGAATTCGGACGAGGCCTGGTCTTGCACGATGACGGTGCCGCCCATTTTCTTGATGGCCGTCACGCCCATCGAGCCGTCGCTGCCGGTGCCCGTGAGCACCACGGCGATGGCGCGCTCTTTGTAACTGGCCGCGACGGATTCAAAGAGCAGATCGGCAGAGGGGCGGACAAAGTGCACCAGTTCAGACTGCGTTAGCGAGACCGTGCCGCTGGGCGTAATGAGCAAATGCCGATCGGGCGGGGCGATGTAGACGGTGGCCGGTTGCAGCGTTTCGCCTTCTTCAGCCTGTTTGACCTTGAGGCTGGTGCGGCGGCTGAGAATATCGGCCAGCAGGCTGCGATGACGCGGATCGAGGTGTTGGACGACCACCAGTGTAGCGGCAAAATCGGCGGGCAGCGGGGCCAGCAGATCACTCAGGGCGGTCAGGCCGCCCGCCGACGCGGCCACCGCCACAATTTCATAAGCGGGAGTCGGCGGTGTTGCAAGGGTGAGCGGCTCAGTGGGCATATAGAAGGTGCATCCTGATCACATTATATACCGCTTTGTGGTGAACGGAGCGACCAACTACGTGCGACGATTCTGCCTCACCTGATTGTAGAGCGTGCCGTGCACTCGTCCGCCGCACAACAGGCGGTCGTGCCGCCCGAAGATCAATCTTCGGGCTACAGCGCTGCGCCGGATGAATCCGGCTAACCCGCTTCAGCGGGTGCTGCGGCGTAGTCCGGCGACTTCATCGCCGGGCGAGCCAATTCGCAAAACGTTGACGCGCACTCACGGGGCTGTGAGCGATTGTGTGAGTAGTCACCCATGGCCGGACAAGTTATCCGGCCAGCCAAGAACTTGTTCGGTCTGTCATTGCGAGGGCGCGTTGCGCCCGACACTTGTACCGCGCTTGTGCGCAGCGCAAGTGCAGGTGAGCAATCTCGCTGCGACCGACCAAAGATTGCCACGCCGCCTTCGGCGGCTCGCAATGACCGAAGTTCATGAGTAAGAGCATTTTTTCGCGACGAAGCAATCTTGTCCACTGGCCGGAGATTGCTTCGCTGCGCTCGCAATGACGGCTGCGCGCTGTGCAAAGTGGTTGCATCTCTAAGGCATTGCGACTACAATCGGCGCATGCAACTCGATCTGTTTTCTCAACCCCAACCGATCTCTGTCTCCGACCTCACGCGCTACATCCGCGAAGTGTTCGAGATGGACTATCGCCTGCAAGACGTGTGGGTGCAGGGCGAGATCAGCAACCTCAGCCGCCCGGCCAGCGGGCACGTGTATTTCTCGCTGAAAGACGGCGGCGCGGCGTTGAAGTGTGTCATGTGGCGCACGGCCGTCACGGCTACCGTCAAGCGTTTGCGCGACGGCGATGCCATCGTCGCGCACGGCAAACTCAGCGTGTACGAGGCGCAGGGCGCGTATCAACTCTACGTCGATACGATTCAAACGGCGGGGGTAGGCGATCTCTATCAACAGTTTGAGCGGCTTAAAGCGCAGTTACAGGCCGAAGGCTTGTTTGCAACCGATCGGAAACGGCCGCTCCCGACGGCCGTTCGCACCATCGGCATTGTCACTTCGCCCACGGGCGCGGCCTTGCAGGACATGCTCAACATCATTCGACGCCGGTGGCCGTTGTTGCAGATCGTGCTGTCGCCGACGCCCGTGCAAGGCAATGACGCGCGGCCCAAGATCATCGCGGCGTTGCGGCGGTTGTATCAACTCGCTGATCTCGACGCCATCATCATCGCGCGCGGCGGCGGCAGCATCGAAGACCTGTGGTGTTTCAACGACGAGAGCGTCGCGCGCACGATCGCGCAGTCGCCCGTCCCCACGATTTCCGGTGTGGGCCACGAAGTCGATTTCACCATCGCGGACTTTGTGGCCGATGTGCGCGCCCCCACGCCCAGTGCGGCGGCGGAACTCATCACGCCCGATCAGGCCGAAGTCCGCGCGATACTCGAAGGCGCGGCGCTGGAACTGACCTCGCTCATGACCGACCGGCTGCGGGCGGCCCGATTGACCCTGGCGGCGAACGAGCGTGCTTTGCAGCATCTCTCGCCGCGGGTGAAGCTGCGCAACTCGCGACAACGGGTGGATGAAGCAAGAGGCAGGCTGCAGGATGCAATGCGGCATATGCTGAGTTTGAAGCGCGAACGTGTGAATAGCCTATCGGCGCAACTGGGCGCGTACAACCCGCTCAATGTGCTGGCACGCGGCTATGCCGTGGTGCGCTCTGCCGAAGGGGAAGTGATTCGCAGCGTGGGGCAAATCACGGCGGATGAACGCTTGGTGATCCGCGTGAGTGACGGGGAATTTAACGTTAAGGCAGAAAACTAACATCGCGTGTCATTCTGAGTCACCCATGGTTGGCGGCATCCGCACCGGCAGAAACTTGGCCCTGTGGGTGCTCAAGCCGCCGTCCCCGGCGGCGTATCTGCGGACAAAGCCGCGCCGAGGACGGCGCGGCGAGCAAGTTTCTGAGTAGGAGCCGCAACGCGGCTCGGAATGACACATTGGAACCCAATATGCCCAAGAAAACGAAACCTCAACCCATTGAAGAATTGACCTTTGAGCAAGCCTTTGCCGAACTGGAAGAATCCGTTCGTGCGTTGGAGCGCGGCGAACTGCCGCTGGAAGAATCGCTGGTGCTATTCGAGCGCGGCCAGCAACTGGCGGCGTACTGCGGCAAGCTGCTGGACAACGCGGAATTGAAGATCGAGCAGATCGAAGAATAGGGCGGCCCACGTATGCCTCAACTGTCCGTGCCGCTACGCAGTGCGCCGCACCTCACGCCCGCGCGCTTAGTCGGTCAACGCTTTGGGCCGCGTCCCTTTGGCGACATCACGGTCGCCCTCGTGGGCTATTGTCCGCGCCCCCGCAGTCTGGATCACTATCAACCTCGCAACACCACTGAGCAATACTTCATCCACGTCCCGCCCGCCAATGTAGAAATCTGTCGCCACGGCGAGATGGAATTTTTGTCTATCGCGCACGTCTACGGTGGGCCAGTCTCGGCGGCCTTGATCGAAGAACTGGCCTATTACGGCATCACCGATGTGTTGGCGTATGGCCTGGCCGGAGGCTTAGGCCGCACGCCTCAAAAAATGGGCGATTTTTACATCATTGAGCGAGCGTTGGCTTTGGACGGCACGACGCCGCATTACACTTCTGAGCGCGTGATTCCGTCGGATGAAGGCTTGAACGCCAAGATCAAGGCATTGGCTAAGCAAACTGGCTTTCCAAACTTTATGCCTGTGCAAGCCATGACGGGCGACGCCATCTATCGCGAATACGATGAGGATTTGAACGAGGCTATCGCTCAAGGTTGCGACATCGTCAACTGCGACTCATCGCATCTCTTCGCCGTGAGTCGTGCGGTGGGCCTTCGCAGCACGGAATGCGGCGTCCTCTCGGATGTGGCGACGGGCACCGGCGAGGACTGGCAAAGTACACTGGCCGTGATGCTCTCGACGGAGGGTCAAGCCGCGCTCGATCCGCTAACGTTAGTCGGAAAAATCGTGGAATTCTACGTGGAAGTGGTAATGCTTGAACTCAAAACTTAGGACACGGACGCTTCGCGCGGATTAGGCGGATGAACGCGGAGGCCTTCCAATGGTTATCCGCGATTATCTGTGAAATCCGTGTTATCCGTGTCCAAAAATCTTCCGTCTGATCAGCCCCGTAATCGAGCGCAATTCTTCAACTCGCAACAACCACGCGGCGATGGCAAACACCCCCGCACCGACGATCACGCCGCCAAAAGCGCGCACGATCACACTTGCGGCGTCAACTGCATTTAGGAACGCCCAAACTGCCATGCCCATCACGATCGACGCGAGGGCGGTCTTCAGCGCCCCGATCAGCACACGTCGATCTTCCAGCCCGCCCAGGCGTTTGCGAATCAATATGACCAGCAGCACCAGTTCAATCGTCGCGGCCGTCGTGTTCGATAGCGCCAGCCCCGTCACGCCCAGCACATTGATCAAGGCCAGGCTCATGATCAAGTTGATGATCAGCGC
>JAGOBP010000451.1 GCA_017999195.1 Thermoflexales bacterium | reverse complement strand
GCAAAATGATGCCGCTGGCCGTCTTCTGGTCTTTTTCCGTTGGCTCGACGATTAAGCGCTCGCCCAGCGGTTTCAAATTCAACTTCTTACCGGTCATGCGTGTTGCCTCCTAATGAAAGTGGACCTGGCTGAAAATCAGTGTGGCGCAGGGGCGGGATTCGCCCCGGCTTAGTGCGTATGACCGCTGGCGCGCACCAGGCGCGGTCGGGTCCGGCTGACGGTCAGGGCATGCTCATGCAGGCGATAGGCATTGAACATGCTGATCGCCTGACGGGTGTCGGCGCGATTCGCCATCATAATCAGGCCCTCGCCGGTAGACAGGCCGGTGACATGATCTTTGATCACCGAGGCCAAGGCCACTTCGCCCGCCTGCGCAAATAACTGGCGCAGATCGTCGGTGGAGGTCGTCTTTGACAAGTTGCCGATGTTCAATTTGGTGTTCATGCGCTGTCTCCTTCATGCTCGGCGGTGGCCGCTAAAGCACCCCTGACCGGTCGAAGCGTCAGTGGCTGCCCGCGCGGTGATTGGCTTGCTGTCGCGCCTGGCAGTCAATCGCGCGCCGGGTCGCAATGGGCAAGGCTTTCCATTCATCCAGGGTCAGGACGTGCCCAAACTTCGCCATGAAAATTTGCTTGAGGTTCTGATCGACTTGGTGGGCCAGGCGTGTATCAGTCTGCATGTCGTAGGGTGTCATTGGCTCTCTCGCGGTTGCTTCAATCTGATCCGGCAGACGCCGATTCTGGTGCGGGACTGCCCGTCACCAGATCCGAGCGCGCCATGCCCAGTGTCATGGTAACCGCTTCACGGGTGGCTGGCTGTCAGCGTAAGGCTGAAAAGTTTGTCAGTGTTTGGACTACACGCAGCGGGGAATCGAACAGCGTGTCAGTCGCCGCTGAATGGGTCAGGCAGGCCCGGCGCGAGGAGCATCAAGCCTCGGGCCGCATCTGCCACTTGAGGGTGGGCTTGAAGGGGGTCGGTCGGGTGTGGCCTGAATAGCCCTGAGCGCGATCGGACAGCCAATTGCTCAACGTCCGATCGGCCGCGCTGCGGCCATAACCATGCCACAGCCGCAACACCATGATGATCTCTTCACGCTTCGTATTCAGGCGGGCCAGGTCTTCGCTGCTGAGGATGTTCGCGGCCGACTTCGTCTGCTCAGTGTGCTCAGCGCCTTGGAAGTGCCCGCTGTTTCTAAGAAGGTCCATCTACGTTCCTCCGGCTGGGGGTAGTCTGAAAGTGCCACCGCCTCGCAGTGATTCCATGAATCGCGACGAGGCGGCGGTCTTAGTTGCGGTGCTGAACGTGCGGTGCTGGTTCTGGTTTGTGGGCGACTCGCCCTGAGCGGAGCAGCGCCTCTACCTCTTGAACCGCCTCCAGGCGCGACTGCCCGTTTGCGGCGGCCCATTCGCCCGAGAGGTTGTCGCGGACTTTCTTGAGCATCGTCGCATCGGTTTCGCCCATCGGCCGATTCCAGCCGAGCGCGGTCAGGTCGCGAACGATCTCACACATCACTTGAAACGATTGATGGGTGAGGCGTTCAAGAATCTCAAGATTCCGTTTTCTGAAGTCACGATTGAGCAGTGTCGGCTGACTGCTCAACACCAAGCGATATTGTTCAAGGTCTTGTTTGCGCGTAACCGCCCGCAAGGGCGTTGACCCGTCGGCGTTTACCGGCATCCAGACTGTCGCCGTGCCGATCGCCAGGACATAGTACCAGCGCAGCCCGCTGGTCGCGAGGTCACGTTCTTCCAATCGCACGATGTTAGCCACCCCGTAGTTGGGGTGAATCACATTATCACCTGATCTGAACTCCATGCATCGCTCCTTGGCAAGGTTGCCAGAGACAGATTTGGGGTTAACGTCGGGCTAGAAGCCGCGATAGCGATTATCGCTGCCGCCGCGATTGGGGCGCGCTTCGCGCGGCTTGGCCATGTTCACGGTCAAGGCGCGTTCGCCCATTTTGTATTCATTGAACATTGTGATGGCTTTCTGGGCGTCCACCTGGCTGGTCATCTCGACAAACCCAAAGCCCTTCGAAGTGCCGGTGTCACGATCGGTGATCACCGCTGCCGACACGACAGTACCCGCCTGCGCGAACAGAGTGCGCAGATCGTCTTCCGAAGTCGCGTACGACAAATTTCCTACATACAACTTTGCTTCCATTTTTTTGAATCTCCTTAGTGACCGGCAATCTGCCGGAAAGAAAAAGCCGCCAACCCTGAAAGGGTCTGGCGGCAAACAACACACCTAAATCCAATTGACTGTACAGTGATTGTATCACACATTAGGCGGGTTGGTGGGCCGAGTTTCAGATCGGGGTATAACCCAAACTGTAGGTCACGCTCAAAAGCGTGGTTATGCAGCGCGGCGACTTCAGCGTCATGCCGTCACCGTGAATCTTTATTCCGATAAAGCCATACCAATCTGCCACACAACTCTGACCAGAAATCCCGCAGAGGCCGCTATAATCTCTATAGTCCCGGGTCGCCCAGTTGGCGGCCCGGGCGATAGTTTTTTCACCTGGGAGGGTGACATGTCCACATGAACCACAACTCGACACCCCTAAGCCGTCGGCATCGAATGTATCTGTTGGTCATCCTCGTGTCGGCCTTAGCGGGTTCGACACTGTTGGCCCGGGCTGAAATTCAAGCCTTTCCGCCCTGGAGTTTCAAGCCCGTCGCCAGCGCCGTCCCGGTCGATATGATCGACCCGTCGGTGGTAGAGATTGGCGAACAGCGCGAATTGTTGATCAACCACTTCGCCAACTCCGTCAGAAAGATTGCGCTGGTTATCGGCGGCGTAGCGACGCCCATTCTGGCGACGGGCGACCTCGCGCCCGGCGGCGGCACATTTACCGATGTCAGCGGCCTGACCGCCTACATCGCGTCACCCACCCTGATCTACCTCACCACCTCCGTCGATGTCAACGGCTCGATCGGCCTGCGCCACTTCCGCTGGAGCAACGGCACGTTGACGCGGCTAACGCCGGCAGCCGGTGTGATCTACGATGTCGCACGCAATGATGCGCATGGCCGCTTCATCGCCAAACGCAGCGTGGACGCCACCCACACCGAATACTGGATCACCGATGGCCTATTTAACGGCGCGCCTATCACACTGGTCAGCCAGGACAGCAACGCCAACCCCCGCACCGATCAGCAACTGATCGGCATCACGGCCACCGGCGCGTTTCTCATTCACGAGCAGATCAGCAGCGGGACAGTGGGATGCACCCGGCGCTCGCCCATCACCCCATCGCCCGATGTTCCCACCGAAGAAACCACGGCCAGCCGCCTCTTCTGGCTGGGCAGCCGCACGAACACCCTCGCCAGCGGCACTTACAGCAGCTTCGGCTGCGGCGGGAATGGCCTGGCAATTAATGGGGCGGTACTCAACAGCGCCGGTGATGTGCTTAGCCAGGAAGGCACGTTCGCCGGTAACAGCGGCGGTTTTAGCAGCGTTGTCACCAAACTCTGGCTCTATTCCGCCGACGGCAGCGGCGCAGAGCAGGTCGCCCAGGGCGAGCAGGTGGGCGATGTTGGTCCCTATTTTTTCCTTCAAATCAAAGCCGTCACGGAATGGCGGCAGCCCATCTTCAAAGCAGCGACCGATCCTCAGAACGGCAGCAGCAGCTTGTTCAGCGGCCCCAACCCCGCCGCCGATCGCTTCGACGGCGATTTCGTGCAGGGCTTCGGGCAGGACGGTACACCGCTTGAAATCTACACCTTCAGCGAAAAAGGCGATGCGCTGGTCTACGCGCGTTTGGCCGACAATACCTTCACCTATGCCCTGGCGCACTCCGCCTCCGGGACGATCGAATGGGTCAACGCCAATGGAGGCAACTGGAACACCGCCGTCAACTGGGATCCGGTTCAGATTCCCGACCAGAACGCCGAAACGCTCTTTCGGCTGGAGGCCACTTATCCGGTCACGATTGGCACCCGCACCTCCGGTCGCAGCCGCATCGAAAACGGTAACGTAAGTTTTCGGAACGCTGATCTCACCTTGATCGGGCCGTTATCGATCGGGGGGGATGCCAAACTGACGTTGCCGGAAGGCACGTTGAAGGTAAGTGAAATCACGCTCGGC
>JAGOBP010000450.1 GCA_017999195.1 Thermoflexales bacterium | reverse complement strand
ACCACGCCCACGATGTGCCCGCGCTCGACCACGGGAAAGTCTTGCTGCGAACCGGCAATGATGAGGTCGGTTACGTGCTTGATCGAGTTGAGCGGCGACAACGTCTCGTACTGCGTCATCATCGCGCAGCTCACCGGCACATCGCCCAGTGTGGATTTGACCTGCACCGCACTCGCTTCCTGCGCCGCGCCCAGCCAGATGAACAAGGCCGTGAACATCAACAGCGGATTGGTGAAGAAGCCGATGAGGCCGAACACAAAGGCGAAGCCCTGCCCCAAGGTGGCCGCTGTGCGCGTGGCTTTGGCATAATCCATGCGCATTGCCAGCGCCGCACGCAGCACGCGCCCGCCGTCCATCGGAAACGCCGGGATCAAGTTGAACAGCACCAGCGTCACATTCACCATCATCAGCCGTTCCAGAAACGAGCCTTGCGTCACGGTCAGATTCGCCACCGGCTCCAGCGCATTCGTCGCCAGCAAAATTACGAAGAGCACCGCCGCGATGACCACGTTGACCAGCGGCCCGGCCAACGCCACGACCAACTCTTGTTTGGGCTTGTCCGGCATCCGCTCCAGTCGCGCCAAGCCGCCGATGGGCAACAACGTAATATCCTTCGTCGGAATGCCATAGCGTTTGGCCGCCAGCGCGTGCCCAAATTCATGCAGCAGCACACACGCAAACAGCGCCAGCACAAACCCCACTCCGTTCAACAGGCCGCCCAGATTCGCCCCTGCGATCAAGTTGCTGATAATCAGAAAACCAATCAGCATCACAAACGTCGCGTGCAGATACACGCCAATTCCCGCCCATTCACCGATCTTCCACGACCATTTCATGTCCAGACTCCTTTGTTACTCCACGTTTGCCAACATCCGAATCAAGTCAATCCGCGAGATAATGCCCACTAATTTGCCGTCGCGCACCACCGGTACTCGATGTAAATTCTGCTGCACCATCAACAACGTCACCTTGCCCACATCGTCGTCGGCCTCAACGCACGGCACATCGGGCGTCATGACATCCGCCGCCGTATGCTGCCGGGCGGCTGCATACACTTCATCCGCCCGGCGCGGGTCCGCCCACTTGCGAAACAACGTCGGCGCTTTTACGGCTGAAAACGGAATGCCTTTTTCTTTCAAAAACAACTCGTCTTCACCCACCACGCCCAGAATATGCTGCTGGGCGTCCACCACCGGCACACTGCTGATGCGGCGCGTAGTCAGGATGCGCACGACCTCATCCACAGTCGTATCGACCTGCACTACACTCACCTCGGTCGTCATGATTTGCTCGGCCTTCATTCCAATACCCAACCTTACGCCAGCGCCAGTTCGACCGATGTCAGCGCGCGCAATCGCGCCACCCGCTCGGCTGTCGCCGGATGGGTGCGGAACAAACCCGCCAGCCCGCCGCGCAGCGGATTGATGATGTACAGGTGCGAAGTCGCCGGACGCACCTCGGTCGGCAGTTGATGTTGCGCCGCGCGTTCGATCTTTTCCAGCGCGTCCGCCAGCGGATGCGGATCACCCAGGATGCGCGCCCCGCCTTCATCGGCGTTGAACTCACGCGAGCGCGAGATGGCCAGTTGGATCAGCAGGGCCGCAATCGGGGCCACGATGATCATCACCAGGCTGCCCGCCAGACTGCCGCCCTCGTCATCATCACTATTGCCGCCCAGCCCGCCGAAGAGCAGCGCCCACTGCGCCATGTCGGCCAGCATGGTGATGACGCCCGCGATCGTGGCGACGATGCTCGAAATCAACGTATCGCGATGGCGAATGTGCGCCAACTCATGCGCGATCACGCCGGCCAACTCCGCCCGATTGAGCGTCTGCATCAAACCGGTCGTCACTGCCACGGCCGCGTGCTGCGGATCGCGCCCGGTGGCAATGGCATTCGGCATTGGCGTGTCCATCACGTACACGCGCGGCTTGGGAATATCCGCGTTCTCCGCCAACCGCGCCACCATGCGATGCAGTTCCGGTTGCGCGGACTCATCCACTTCGCGCGCGCCGCTGAACTTCAGCGCAATCTTGTCCGAGTACCACCACGCGCCCAGGTTCAGCGCGGCGGCCAACACGAAGGCGATGATCATTCCAGTCGCTCCCCCGAGCGCCGAACCGACCACGACCAACAGTCCCGTCAAGGCCGCCAACAACAACGTCGCTTTCAGCGTATTCCACACGATCATGTTTATCCTCCGTTTGCCCGATAGATATAAAAAGACCACCACGGCAATCGCTTGTCGTGGTGGTCTCGCCTGTTTCGCTGCTGCGAATCCAATCAACCGGGGAGGAATCTCCCGTCCTGACGATTGATTGGCCTTTGATTTGGAGGCTACTCCCCAGCCATCTTCAACAAAAAGTATACACGACCGGCCCGCTCCTGTCGATGGAGTTTTCCGACAATTGGCTGACAGATTGAACGCCACTTTGCCACACACTCCTTACCGCCCGCCCGATTGACGGATAACTCAGTTCGCGGTATTCTAGCGGCACTTACGCGCACCGCGCCCACCGACCGGGCGCGGCTTTTGTGAGGGTCAATCATCAACGCAACACCGCTGTTGTCGATCATCATTCCGGCCTACAATGAAGAGCGCCGTTTGCCGACCAGCCTGGATCAGGTTGATCGGTTCGTGGCGGCCCAACCGTACCCGATCGAGGTCGTCGTCGTCAACAACAACAGTCGCGACGCCACCCGCCGCATCGCCGACGAGTTTGCGGCGCAGCACGCCTACGTGCGCGTGCTCGATCAACCGCGACAGGGCAAAGGCGCGGCCGTGCAGAAGGGCATGCTGGCAGGCGCCGGCGAATATCTCTTCATTTGTGACGCCGACTTCTCCATGCCGGTTGACGAGATCAGCAAGTTCATGCCGCCCAACGCCGATCATTACGATGTGGCCATCGCGTCCCGCGAAGTGCCCGGTGCGCGCCGCGTGGACGAGCCGCAATATCGTCACCTAATGGGTCGTGTCTTCAATTTAATCGTGCGCGTGCTGGCGATTCCAAAAATTCAGGACACGCAGTGCGGCTTCAAAGTCTTCCGGCGGCAAGCCGCGCGCGATGTCTTCGCGTTGCAAACCATCGACGGCTGGGGCTTCGACGTGGAAGTGCTGTTCATCGCGTTGAAGCACGGCTATCAATTGCTCGAAGTGCCCATCACGTGGTACTACAAACCCCAGACCAAAATCAGCCCGCTGCGTGACTCGATCAACATGGTCCTCGAAGTGATGCGCGTCCGCTTGAATGGTTGGCGCGGTAAGTATGACCGTCAGAAATAAGCCGCCACTCCCCGAGCAGCCTACGCTCGATCACGAAGACCAACTCCGGCAGGCCGGGCATGCGCTCGTGGCCGGTATCGATGAAGCCGGGCGCGGCGCGTGGGCGGGGCCGGTGGTCGCCGCCGCCGTAATCCTCGATCATCGCAAACTCGATCAACTGGACGGCGTCAACGATTCCAAGCAACTCTCGCCTCGTCAGCGCGAAGCCTTGTACCAACTTATTGTCGATAATTGCCGCGCCTTTGGCGTAGGTCACGGCTCGGTGGACGAGATCGATTCGATCGGGATTGTGCCCGCCACCCGCTTGGCCATGACGCGCGCCATCGAAGCCCTATCGCCGCAGCCCAACGCGTTGATCATCGACGCAGTGCGTTTGCCCAAAGTCAATTTGCCGCAGTCGGTCTTTTTCTTTGCCGACTCGATTTCGCTCTCGGTGGCCGCCGCGTCCATAATCGCCAAAGTCTCGCGTGACCGGCTGATGGTCGAACTCAGTGCGCACTATCCGCGCTATGATTTCGCCCGTCATAAGGGATACGGCACACGAATTCATCAAGTCGCGTTACAATCGATCGGGCCGTGCGAGATTCATCGGCGGTCGTTCAAGCCGATTAGCACGTTGTTAGCCGATCGGCTTATCTGATCTCACTCGTTACTCGTTATTCTTTATGGAAATCGCTCTCGTTCACGACTGGCTCAATCAATTGGGTGGCGCAGAGGCCGTACTGGAAACCCTGGTGCAGATGTATCCGGGCGCGCCCATCTATACCAGCATCTACTGGCGCGATGAAATGCCGCCGCAGTATTTGAACTGGGACAT
>JAGOBP010000449.1 GCA_017999195.1 Thermoflexales bacterium | reverse complement strand
ATCTTCGCGGCTTGCATTATCAAATTCAGCACACACAGGGCAAATTGGTGCGCGTCCTGCTGGGCGAAGTCTACGATATTGCGGTCGATCTGCGTCGCTCGTCGCCGACCTTTGGCCAATCCGTCGCCGTCCGGTTGTCGGCCGAAAACAAGCTCATGTTATGGATTCCGCCCGGCTTCGCGCACGGCTTCTACACCCTCAGCCCGTGGGTCGAATTCTTCTACAAAGTCACCGACTACTACGCCCCGCAGTGGGAACGCACCCTGCTCTGGAACGATCCGCAACTGGGCATCGACTGGCCGCTGGTCGACGGGCAGCCGCCGCTCTTGTCCGCCAAAGACGCAGTGGGCCAACTTCTCAGCGACGCCGAAGTCTTTGCATAGCATGCAGCCCATCCGCTGGCTGACCGTCGTGGTGGGCGTGCTGGTCAGCGCGGCTATCATCTGGTTGATTGCGCGCGACATTGACAGTGCGCAACTCACGCGCGTGTTGATGATGGCCGATGGAAAGTTTCTTGCCCTAAGCACACTCGTCATCCTAGCGACGATGTTTACGCGCATCCAACGATGGGCGGCCCTCCTGCATCCGATCGATCTTCCCAGCCCGACGCTCTTGCGCTCGCTGTTGGTAGGTCAAGTGCTCAACTTTGTGTTGCCCCTGCGCCTGGGTGATGTCGCCCGCGCCGTCAACATCAGCCGCGCGCCGGGCGGCCTGTCGGCCGAACACGCGCTGGGCAGCATCGCGCTTGAAAAGGCGTGGGACTGGCTGACGCTGGCCGCCTTATCCCTGATTGTTGCCCTCACCGTCGCCGTGCCAATGTGGTACAGTATAGCCTTAAGATCGATCGGCGTAGTGGCTGCGCTCGTGCTGATCGGGTTTGCCGCAATCGTCCTGTGGCCGCGCAGCCCGTGGGTCGCGCGGTTCGATCGATTGCTCACCCGCCTGCCGTTGGCTGATCGTCTGCGCCGTTTGTTCAGCAGTTTCACGGCCTTGCGCGATCGATCGATCTTTGGACGCTGCGCGGGGTGGTCCATCGCGACGTGGGGCTTGGGCGTGGTCGCCAACTACGCCGGGATGCGCGCTTACGGGGTTGACTCGTGGAGCGGCGCGCTGGTGTTGATGGTGGCGCTGATGATCGGCATCACACTGCCGCCGTCGATCGCGGCCTTGGGTGTGTTTGAAGGCGTGACGATTTCGGCGCTGGGCGCGGTGAACGTGCCGTTGGAAACCGCCCTCGCGATCGGGTTGACCCTGCACATGGTGATCTTCGCACCGGCCATCATCGGCGCGGGCGTGTTAATCGGCTTGAAGCGACGTTAAGACTATGCTCACTTACTCGGTCATCGTTCCAGCCTATCGGGCCACCGACGTGCTGCCGCGCTGTTTAGCCGCGCTGTGTGATCAATCGTTGGCGCGCGACGCATACGAGATCATCGTCGTCGATGACGGTTCGCCCGATCAGACCGCCGACGTGGCCGAAAAAGTTTTGAGCAACGCCAATGGCCGCGTCATCCGCGCGCCGCACGGCGGACCGGCCCATGCCCGCAATTTGGGCGCCCAGGCCGCGCGCGGCGCAATACTGGCTTTTACGGATGCCGACTGCGAACCCGCGCACGATTGGCTGGAACGTTTAACCGCCCCCTTGCGCGATGAGACGGTGACCGGCACGAAGGGCGTGTATCGCACGCGGCAAAAATCGCTGGTGGCGCGCTTTGTGCAACAGGAATACCAGGACAAGTACGATCGGTTGGCGAATCAGGCCACGATCGATTTTGTCGATACGTATTCGGCCGCGTACCGGCGCGAGGTGTTCCTGGCCAGCGGCGGCTTCGACGAAAATTTCACGACGGCCTCGGTGGAAGATCAAGAGTTCTCGTTCCGGTTGGCCGCGCAGGGTCATCGGTTGGTGTTTGCGCCCCAGGCCGTGGTCTATCATCAACACGATGCCACCCTGCCCGAATACGCACGGCGCAAGTTTGGCATTGGCTGTTGGAAGATGCTAGTGTTGAAGCGGCATCCCGGCAAAGCCGTGCGCGATTCGCACACGCCGCAATTGCTTAAAGTGCAGATGGTGCTGCTGGCCGGTGCGCTGTTGACCACGGTCGCGACGACGCTGAACTATAACGCCTGGGTTGTCGCCGCCGATGTATGCTGGCTGTTGGTGCTCGTCTCGATGCTGCCGCTGTTGAGCAAGATTGCGCGGCGTGATCCGGCCGTTATAGTCATCGCGCCGCTGATGATTGGCGCGCGTGCCTTGTGCCTGGGTCTAGGCTTGCTGCGCGGCTTTCAGCGGTTTACCCTGCAACCCAAATCCGTGGCGTAATGCGCGCGTTTTCCTCAAACCGGATGTTAGCCGCCGTGTTGGTTGGCGGCGCGTCACTGGCGCTGTATCTCCTCACCCTCGCCCCGACCATCACCTGGGCCAACGCAGGCACCGACGGCGGCGACTTGATCACGGCGGCGGCCACGCTGGGCGTGCCTCATCCGCCGGGTTATCCGCTCTATATCACGCTCGGTCATCTCTTCGCTCAACTGCCGATTGGTGATGTCGCCTTTCGCTTGAATCTTTTTTCGGCCGTGTGCATGGCGCTGGCCGCCGCGTTGATAACATGGGGTGTCCCCCCCACCCCAACCCTCCCCCGTTCGCAAACAACCGCGAACAGGGGAGGGAGCATTCTCGCCGGACTCGCCTTTGCCGCCGCGCCGATGGTGTGGGGGCAAGCGACAATCACCGAAGTACACGCGCTGAATGCGCTGCTGGTTGCGGCCATTCTGGCGCTGCTCGCCCCGATCGTCTTTCGCGGCAATTCCATCTCGTCGCGCCGGTTGTCAGTCGCGTGTTTCGTCGGGGGCTTAAGCCTGACGCATCAACTGACAGCGCTCGCTCTGGCACCGCTCTTCTTCAGCGCCGTTCGCCGCTCACTCATTCCTCGTCACTCGTCACTCGTCACTCATCACTCATCATCGCGCAGCATCCCGGTGGGACTCGTCACTCATCACGCACCACGCATCACGCAATACGTGTTTCTCTTCCTCCTCCCCCTCACCCTCTACTTCCTCCTCATCGCACGCGCCGCCGCCCAGCCACCGATCAACTGGCTGGGCGCGCCGACCCCGGAAAATTTTGGGGCGCTCATCACCGCCGAGTTGTATCGCGGCTATGCCTTCGGCCTGCCACTCAGCGAGTATCCAGCGCGGCTGATCGCCCTGGCGCAACTGCTCGTCGCGCAATTCGGCTGGATCGGGGTCGGCCTCATCGGCGTGGGACTCTATCGGGTGCGTCGACAAATCTTTGTCCCAGCACTGTCGGTTGCGCTCTATGTGATTTTTGCGCTAAGTTACAACACTGTCGATTCGGATCTCTACCTCATTCCGGTGTGGATCTTCTGCGCCTACGCCATCGCCGCGGGCGCACAAGCCCTGACGGACCAAGTCTCACGCACCACGCAGCACGTAGTACGCAGTATCGTTCTGTTGCTAATTCCCGGCCTATCGCTGATCTCAAATTTCGCCACACACGACCTGCACGCCGATCGCACCGCCGAACAGTTCGCGCAGAAGGTGCTGGCCGCCGCGCCTGCCGAGGCCGTCATCATCACGCACCTTGACGCGCACACCTTCACGCTGTGGTATTATCGGCACGTTCAGACGCAGCGACCGGATGTGGCCGTGATCGATGCGCGGCTGGCCGCTTACCCGTGGTATGATCCTATGCTGCGTGCACAAAACGCATGGCGCGCAGAACACGCAGCCCTAAATATCGTGGAGTTTGATCCCGAAACCACTTGGCTGGATCGACTTCGAGACGCCAATCCGACGCGCCCAGTGTGCGATCTGGATGTCGCAACAGAAGAGCTACACTGCCCGTAATTTTCTGACTCACGCCAAGCGGCTAGGCAGCAAAGTCATTGATGTTTTTCTTGGCCACTTTGCGGCTTGGCGTGAGCCAAAATCGACTCGCTCAAATTGCCGATCATGAAGATTCGCACTCATTGGAAACGCCTTATTTTAGGCTTCATTCTCATCGTCCTGCTGATCTGGCTAGGCGGACTGGCCTATCTGGGTCTGAACCTGCGCGCCGATGTGCTGGCCTTGCAAGACC
>JAGOBP010000448.1 GCA_017999195.1 Thermoflexales bacterium | reverse complement strand
CCACGACATCCGACGGTTCTTTGCGATACACCGCATTCACGATCGGCGCGTAGTAGGCCAGCGAGAGCACACTATTCAACGCGGCGAAGATCACCAATAGATCAATCACCGTATTCTGCGTCTGAAAGCCCGCGACGAAAATTTGCCATTTGGACATGAAGCCCGCGAGGGGCGGCAAACCACCCAGTCCCAACACGGCCAGACTGAGCGCCAACGCCACGATCGGATACCGCTTCGACGCGCCGTTGAGGTCGTTGATCGTCAATGGCGAAGTGTGATCGCCCTTCGCGATATACAACGCATACAACAATGCGCCTGCCGCGAGGAAGGCCAAGCCCTTCATCAGGCCGTGATTCAGCACGTGGAAGAAACTGCCTTCCGCGCCCGCACTTTGGCCCGCGTAAATGGCAATGCCCAAGCCCAGCAGCATGTAACCCACATGGCTCAAACTTGAGAAAGCCAGCAAACGTTTGACCTGCGTTTGTCGCAGCGCCAGCAAATTGCCCATCAGCATATTCAACGCGCCGAAGCCCATCAGCAATTCGCCCCACGACAAGTTGAAGCCCACCAGTGCCGATAAGGCCCGCAGCAACGCCACCAGGCCCGCCTCGATGACCACGCCGGACAACATCGCGCTGATGCCGCTGGGCGCTTGCGAGTGCGCGTCGGGCAGCCACGTGTGCATCGGCGCCATCGCCACCTTCACGCCGAAGCCGATGATGAACAATGCACCCGCCACCAACAACAGCGGTGAATCCTGCGCACTCAGGCTAATCTGATCAAGGTTCAACGTGCCGCGCACGGCCAACACCAGCGCGATGCCCAACAACACCAACACCGAACCCACCGCACTCTGCACCAAATATTTGATGCCCGCTTCCAGTGCGCCGGGCTGATTGCGATAAAAAGCAACCAGCAAATACGACGACACCGCCATCGACTCGAACCACACCCACAAATTGAACAGGTCTTGCGCGCAGCCCAGACCGATCATGATGCCGACGATGGCGATCAACATGGCGTAGTATTTTTCTTCGTTGGCCTCGCCCGCCATGTACGGGCCGGAATAAATCACGACGATGGCACCCAGCCCCAACGCGACGGCCGCCAACAACGCGCTCAGTCCATCAAAGCGCAGCATCACCGCGCCGATCGAATACGTGATCACGCCCGCTTGCAATTCATTGAGCGCCAACACGAACGGAATCCACGCCAGCCCGATCACGGCCAGCGCGACCCAACGGCCCACATTGCGTAATCGGCCCGCAAAGTACACCACCGGTGAACCCGCCAACAGTAACGCCATCAGCCACGCAAACGTCGGCACGGCATTGATCATTTGTTCATTGCTCATGGTTAACGTCCTACCATCAATACGATCAGCACCACGATCAAGCCGCCGATGATGCCCGCCACATTCCAGTTCAACAGGCCGGTCTGCGTTGTACGCAGCGCCTCCGCCGATTGAACCGTAACCCGCACCACGCCGCGATTGATCGCCTCGAAACCAAAACTATCGCGCGCCATTTGCGCCACACCCTGCGCCCGATTGACCAGCCCCTTCCAAAAGTCCCGCGTCCACCACAGCACCAGCCCAATCGCCACGGCATTCAGTGCGATCAGTGTCGGCAATGAGAGTACTTCTTGCAGAATCTCGGTCGTCGGCAGCGCGTGAATTTCATGGAAAGGTAACGTGTCATGCAACAACTCACTGAACGGTCCGGCCAACAGCCATGTCGTCAACGTGCCGAAGGACAACAGCCCCAGCGAGACTTTCATCGCCGTCTGCGCGTCGTGCGCGTGGAGGTGACTACGCTCACTGCCGAAGAACACCAGCCACACCATGCGGAAGGTATACAGCGCCGTGATCCCTGCGCCGATCAACATCCCGATGTACGCCCACACCGGCCCATCTTTCAAGCCTTCTTCCAGAATCAGCTCCTTGCTCCAGAAGCCGTTGAGGATGGGAATGCCCATCAGCGCCAGCGCACCGATGACGAAGGCCGCGCGCACGAAGGGCAGCTTCTTGCCCAGGCCGCCCATCAGTCGCATGTCGCGCGTGCCGACGGAGTGAATCACCGCGCCCGCCGCCAAGAACAATAGCGCCTTGAAGACCGCGTGACTGAGCAAGTGAAATTGACTTGCGTAAACGCCGCCCACCCCGATCGAGTACACCATGTACCCGAGTTGGCTCACGGTTGAGTAGGCCAGCACGCGCTTCAGGTCATTCGCGACCAAGGCCATAAAAGCCGCCATCAACGCCGTGATCAAGCCCACCACGACGACGGCCGTCTTCCAACCGGGGACGGCTTCAAAGGCCGGATAAAATCGCGCCAGCAAATACACGCCCGCATTCACCATCGTCGCCGCATGGATCAGGGCGCTGACCGGTGTCGGCGCTTCCATCGCATCAGGCAGCCACGTCTGGAAGGGGAACTGCGCGGACTTGGCCGCGGCTGCGGCCAGAAAACCAAACGCGACCAAAGCCAACAAATCTTTCGGCAGTGATTCAGCCTTCGCGAGAAAATCGGCGATTTGATAACTGCCCGTGTTGGCGTAAACGATCAGCGCGCCCAGCAGCAGCCCCACACCACCCAGCGACGTGATGATCAAGGCCTTCAAGCCGCCCGCCACCGCCTTGGGATCATCATTGTGGAAGGAGATCAAAGCGTATGAACACAGCGCGGTAATTTCCCAGAAGACAAAGAGGAACAGCAGACTGCCCGTCAATGCGAGGCCCGCCATCGCGCCGATGAACAACAGAATCAGCGCATAGTAGCGGCCCAATTGCGCTTCGCCGCGCATGTAATCGACGGAGAAGAGCACGGCCAGACTGCCCACGACCGTGGCGACTACCGTCAGGAACACACCCAGCCCATCGGGCGTGAACGTCAACGCGCCGAACGCGCCGCCCATCTCGATCGTTACCGCCGCCGCGCTCGACGTTTGCGGCAGCATCAGCAACGCTGTGACGCCCGCGGCAACCGAGAACACGACCGCCAAGGCATGTTGCATATTCGCGCGTTTGTCACCGGCCAGCCAGACACACACTGCGCCCAGCCACGGCAGGCCAATCGTGAGAAGAATCAACGCTTGCATCATCGTCACCTCGTATTGCGTGTTGCGTGCTGCGTAAAATAGATCACGCACCACGAACTACGCACCACGTTCAATCTCTTTTTCATAGAAGAACAATCGCAATCCGCCCAATTCCTCTATCGCTTCTTCGCGGACTTTGACATAGCCCAGTTTTTCATAGAAGTGATGGTTGCGCTTCGCCCAGTGCGGCGTATCCAGCGTCCAGCGTTCTGCCGTGGGAAACTGCTGCTCGATCAACTGCATCACGCTCGAACCCAGACCGCGATTCTGAAACTCCGGATCGAGATAGATGCGGCCCAACTTATAGTCGCCAGGCCTCACGCGAAACACAATCGCGCCGCCGATGATGTGCTGGTCATCGACGATCTTGAAATACTGACAGTGCTGCATCATTTCGATCTGCCACGCGACCGAGTCATAGCCGGGCGGCCCGCCGCGCTCACCTTGCCCATGCGCGCGCGTGTCTTCATCGAAGGTGTGTGTCTGTACGTCGGTCAACTCGGCCGCATCAACGGGCGTGGCAGGTTTAAGTTCGATCATTTCTTCAACGTCGCCAGATCATTCACATCCAGCGAGCCGACGCGCCGCTTGATCTGAATCGCTAACGCCAAGCCGATGACGGCCACGACCGTATCGGCCACGATGACGGTCACCGCCAGACTTTGTCCCAAATTGACGCGCCCGCTGATCAAACCAGCCGCGACCAAGGCCAGCATCGCGCCCTTCACCAGAATTTGCAGCGCTACGATGACTTTGATCAAGTTGCGGCTGATGAGCAAACCGTACACGCCCACGCCGATTAAGCCGAACACGCCCACGAGGATGATTTGTGGATCGCTCATGCTTTCACCTCCGGCGTCGCGATGCTATGTCCGCCCTGCGCTTGCGGCGTTTGCAACGGCTGCTTCGCCTTGGCGGGGACGCGTACTTTGGCATCGGCCAGCAAACCCAGCAAACCCACCACGGCTGCGAAGAGCAAGCCGCTCTGCACCAATGCGTCCAAACC
>JAGOBP010000447.1 GCA_017999195.1 Thermoflexales bacterium | reverse complement strand
TGCGGCTAACGGAATGCCAAAGCGCTGTAAAGCCAGATGGTCAAAAATAAAGCGGTCACTCTGGTTTTCCTCAATGGATATGGCGCTGACCAATTCGCCGCGCAAAACCCGCAAACTGATCTGCACTGCATCGCGGGCCTGCTGATCGATGCTGTACATATACCCGCCGATGATGCCCGTCCCGATAAACTGATCATAGCCACCCACGATCGGCACGGCTGAAACGGCGGCTATTTCCCGCAAGACATCCAGGGGCCGATATTTCTTCCCGGCCGCGTCCTCAAACAGGGGATGGTAAAGAACGATTGAGGTTTGGGGCAGTGTGGCCAGTTGTTGTTTGATCTCAGCCAATGGCCGGCCAGTCAGATCGGTAAACTTGACCTGTCCTTTCAGGTCCGCTTGCAGTTTTTGGAGATGATCAAAAAATCCTTGCTCGATTTTTCCTGCGCCCATCACGAGCACGATTTCATTGACAGCCGGCATTGCGCCTAATACCCAGCGCACGGATGTTTCGCAATCCTCCACCCCGCTCACGCCGGTCACGTTGGTCGGCAGATTCAGTGCCGCCAAATGTTCCGTTGTCACGTCGAAAAAAACAAGCGGTGTGTTCGGCAAAATTTCAGCGCGTTGCGTCAGCCAAAGCCTCAGCATGGCCTCGCTGCTAACGATGACCAGGTCAACTGCTTTGCTTTTATACTTGACGGTCAACAGGTCAAAGATCTTGGCTTGATCCGCGGCGGCGGGGAAGCGATTGAGATCAAGATACTCATAATACACATCCAGGCTTAGATCCGTGGCCGGGCCAAACTCCTCGCGCAGCGC
Organism: Thermoflexales bacterium; assembly: GCA_017999195.1. Lineage (GTDB taxonomy): Bacteria > Chloroflexota > Anaerolineae > Fen-1058 > Fen-1058 > JAGOBP01. The sequence goes on along the minus strand of JAGOBP010000447.1, from coordinate 3,288 downwards.
CTGCGCCGCGATCAAGTTGGTGGACAGATCAAGTTGAAAAGGCGATAGCACCAGCACGGTTTTCTGGGTAGGCGTGATGGCCACACTGGCTGGGACAAGGTTGTCGTTAGAGTGTCCGGCTTCCGTCACAGCGCGGGCCGCTGGCGGGGGCGATGCGGCCAGCAGGCCAAGCCATAGCACGCCGCCTAGAATCGTTATGAGCCAGGATCGTTTAGAGGTCATTATCAGCCACTCCGTGAGAAGTCGTTTCACGCGACGGGCAGCCACAGCGTAAACGTCGAACCGACGCCGACTTGCGTGTCCGCGGTCACTTTGCCGCCCAATTTCTGGGCAATCTCGTGGCAGATGGCCAGGCCGATGCCGGTACCGGGCGTCTTGTAATTGGCGGCGGCGCGGCCCCGATAGAAGCGCTCGAAGATGTGCGGCAGATCATCGGGCGTGATGCCCGGCCCGGTATCGGTAACGCTGATCGTGACCCAGTGCTGGTCGTTGTCGTCGCGCGGCGCGGTCGAGAGCGTGACCGCTCCGGCGGGTGTGTAATTCACCGCGTTCATCAGTAAGCGATTGAGCGCTTGAAAGCACAGTTCCGCATCGGCGCGCGCCATCGGTTGCTCGTGCGACAGGCTCAGGTGAAAGGCCAGATCGTGGCTGGCGGTGAGGCGCTGCCACGTGGTCAGGTGACTTTCGATCAGATAATTCAGATCGATCGGCACCAGCCGATCGGGCTTGAGGTTGAGCTGCGAGAAGGTCAGCACTTCTTCAATCAAGGCGTGCAACCGGTCGGCTTCCTGCTTGAGCGTGCGCAGGTATTTCTCGCGTTTCTCCGGCTTGCCATTTTCCAGCAGTTCCAGATAGATCTTGATGCTGGTCAGCGGCGTGCGCAGTTCGTGGCTGATGCGCGACAGGAATTCGTCCTTCAGGTGATCGAGTTCGGTTAGCCGCAGGTTGGCGGCTTGCAAGTCGGCCGTGCGTTCGGCCACGCGTTGTTCCAACTGTTGCGCATGCTCGCGCAGTTGTTGATGCAGGCGCGCGTTCTTAATGGCCGACGCGACTTGCGCGGCCAGCAACTTCAAGGCGCGCTGTTCTTCGTCGTTGAAGCGATGCACACTGCCATAGGTGACGTTCATCACGCCGACCACGGTGGCTTCCGACATCAACGGCAGCGCCGCAATCGCATACTGCGGCGGGTTCTGCCGTATGACCGCATTGTATGTGGGGTGGTGCAACGTGTCCTCGACGAAGATGGCTTCACTGGTGCGCGCCGCCGTGTAAGTCAAACCGTTCTGGCGCGGCTGGCGCAGGGGCGCGACGCGGCCCTGTTTGGACATGGCTGTGCCAGCGTCGAAGTGCTCACCGTCATACAAAAAGATGTGGACGTATTCAGCCGGGGTCAACCCCAGGGTGGCCATCGAGATCGTATCCAGTACCGACATCATGTCCAGCGAGCGCGTGACCTGAAGGCTGACTTCATACACGGCTTCCAGTTCGCGGTGGCGGGCGCGTTCGGCCTCAAACAGGCGCGCATTGTCAATGGCGATGGCGGCCAGTCGCGCCAATTGCATCAGGATCTCAATCGCATCCGGCCCAAAAGTTCGGCCGGAATTGAACTCGTAGGCCAGGCCCAGCACGCCCAGCGTTTGCTGATTCTTCAACAGCGGCACGCCGATGATCGCGCCCAGCCTGCCTCGTTCATATTTGCCGACGCGGTTCGCCCAGGCATCATATTCCTGGATGACCAACGGCTGCCCGGTTTGCCAGACGATGCCAGCCACGCCTTCGCCGGGCTGCGTTATCAGAGTCCGCGCCTGATCTAGCACGCCCACGCCGACCCGCGGCAGCAGTTGATTGGTGGCAGGGTCGACCATATCGCAGAAGCCGCCCGCCGCGTCCACCAGCGCGGCCGCGCGCGCCACAATGTTTTCAAACAGTCGATCCAGGTCCAGTTGGGCGCTCAGTTCAAGCGTGGTTTCTTGCAGCGCGGCCAGATATTGATTTTGACGGAGCAGGGCGGCCTCGGCGTGCTTGCGTTCGGTGATGTCTACGCCGATGCCCGAAACCCCGGCGATACCGCCGACGGCATCGTGAACCACCGAGTTGCTCCAGGCCACCAGGCGGTGCGCGCCGTGCCGGGTCAGGATTTCATTCTCGTATTGCAGCGGCACCGTGCCTGCGGCCAGGTCTCGATAGAGGTCTTGCCGCACGGCGGCTTGCGCGGGCACGAACAGGTCAAACCAGTTCCGGCCCATCACTTCGTCGCGCGGCCAGTCGGTCAGTTTCAAGAAGTAATCGTTGGCAAAGGTGATGTTGGCCTGGGTGTCCAGCGTGGCGCAGCACAACTGCACTTGATTCATCATGTCGCGGAAACGCCGTTCACTTTCGCGCAGGGCGTCTTCTGCTAACTTGCGGGCCGTGACATCGCGTTCCACCAGCAGCAAATTGGCGGGCTGGCCGGCGGCGTCACGCAGGACTTCGGCGTTGATGTCGACGTAAAACGGTGAACCGTCGCGCCGGATGACTTTGTATTCGCCCACGCCGGGGTAGATGCCCGACAGCATGGTTTGAATGCGGGCAATCGCTACTTCGTGGTAGGCGTTATCCACAAACTCAAAGACATTGCGGCCCAGCATGTCGGCGGGTTGATCGTAGCCATGCAAGGCTAGCAGTTTGTTAGACGCAAACTGGATCTCGCCATCGAGGGTGGTGATGCAGATGCCGTCGGGCGAGGTGTTGATGATGGAGTGCCAACGCGCCTCGCTCTGGCGCAGGGCTTCTTCGGCCTGTTTGCGTTCGGTGATGTCCATGTAGGCGATGATCACACCCGCTTCTTCCAGCGCCAGCGGCGCAGCCGTTACGCTGATCCACGTCGTCTGGTCCGCGCTCTTGACCACGCCCATCTCAACATTGGACACTTGCCGCTGCTCGTTGAGCGCGCGTACGCTGGCGTATTCGTCGGGGGGCATGGGGGAACCATCGGGCCGGATGATGCGCCATTCGTCGCCATCGATCTGGCGGCGGGTGTGGGCCTCTTTCGTTAAGCCCAGAATGCTGCTCGCTGCCTGATTGCTCTCGGTGATCTGCCCGGACCGATCGGCAATGGTAATGCCCACCGGCAGCGTCTCAAACAGCGTCTGATATTTGGTCAGGCTGATTTGCAGTTGGCTTTCGATCTGCTTGCGATCGGTAATATCCCCCCCCCCGCCCCACACGATGCCCTGCTGCCCCCGCACAACCCTGCACCGTCGCGCCGGCTCCCTTCGCCCCCGCCCCCCCCGGCCCCGCCGCCCCCCC
>JAGOBP010000446.1 GCA_017999195.1 Thermoflexales bacterium | reverse complement strand
TTGCAACACCTCATCGATCGTATCACCAATCGCGGCCACTATAACCCGGCGCGGGCGCTGCGTGACTATGGCGACGCTATCAACAACATCCTCGAACTTGAGACGCTGGTCACCGTGGCGGTGGGCATCATTTCCGATGCGCTGGATGTGCGGCGCGGCGCGTTGCTCTTGCTGACGGAACACGACGATCGCGCCGATGTGCAACTGTTGCCGGGCATGGGCACGCTCCCCATCGAACGGGCGGAACTGCAAGCCGATAGCCCGATCCTGGCCGCGTGGCGGCTGGGGCAACATCCCCTGACCCAGTACGACATCGACGTGCTACCCGAGTTCCGATCGGCTTCCACGAAAGAACGCGCGTGGCTGCACTCGCTGGATATGGAAATTTACGTGCCGATCTTGTCGGGCAGTGTGTTGATCGGCGTGTTGGCGGTCGGGCGGCGTGAATCGGGCGAGCCGCATACCGCGCAGGATTTAGATGTGCTGATGACGGTGGGCAATCAAACGGCGGTGGTGCTGCAAAATGCGCGATTGGTCAACGACCTGAAAACGGCCAACCGATCGATCACGCGGCTCAACGACGAGTTGAGCCAGACCAATACGCGCCTTGAAAAACTGGATGAGGCCAAGACCGACTTCATCGAGATTGCCTCGCACGAACTGCGCACGCCGTTGACGCAGATTCGCGGTTATTCCGACATCATGTCGGACATGATGCAGCAGGGCAATCTGGTGGCCGCGCACATGACGCAGATCAGCACCGGCATTACGCGCGCCAGCGTGCGGCTGGAGGCCATCATCGCCGCGATGCTGGATGTGTCCCGTATCGATGCGCAAGCGCTGGACATTCGGACGGCGCCGCTGATTATTCCGGCTGTGATCAAAATGGCGATTGATAATTACAAAGACGCCATTCGTGATCGGCGGATGAACATCGTGACCGAAACGCTGGAGGGCTTGCCGCCGGTGCAGGGCGACTTGCAGCGGCTGTGTCAGGCGTTTAGCAACCTCGTTGGCAATGCCATCAAATACACGCCCGATGGCGGAACGATCACCGTAGCGGGGCGCTTGATCACCGGCGTCGAAGCGAAAGAGGGCAAGCCCTTTGTCGAAATCACCGTGGCTGACAGTGGCATCGGCATCGATCGCAATGATCAGACCTTGATCTTCGAGAAGTTCTATCGAGTGGGCGCGGTGGAACTGCATTCGACGGGCACGACTAAATTCAAAGGAGCCGGGCCGGGCCTGGGCCTGACGATTGCGAAGGGTGTCATTCAAGCGCACGGCGGCAAGATTTGGGTGGAGAGTCCCGGCCACGACGAAGCGACGATGCCGGGCAGCACGTTCCATGTGGTGCTGCCCGCAGTGGTCATACCCGTTAATGGCAACGGCGAGCACGCCTGATTTTTGCGACGGCCGATAAACGACAACTCCCGCGCGTGGCGTTCACGGCGGGAGTTGTGATTTGATCGAGCGTTAGGCGGGCCGTTGTGGCGGCGGATCGAGCGCCAGGGCCAGCGCGCCCAGCAGGCCCATATCGCCGCGCAGCTGGGCCGGGACGATCGGGCACAGGTAGCGCGGATTCATCACATGCTCGGCGATGCTGGCTTGCAGCGGCTTGAATAATCGATCGCCCATGTTGCTGACGCCGCCGCCAATGACGACGATCGACGGATTGAAGATGTGCAGCAACGACGTGACATTGAGACCCAGCGCATGAAACGCGCGCTGAAAAACGTCCAGGGCCAGCGCATCACCGGCTTTAGCGGCCTGCTCGACAATTTCTACGTTGATCGCGTCGATATTGCCTTGCACGAGTTCGGTCATGAGGCTAGGCTCGCCGGCGCGCAAACGCCGCACGGCTTGTCGCGCGATGCCGGTGCCCGAGGACATCCACTCGATGCACCCCACATTGCCGCACAGGCAGTGCTCGCCATTCATATCGGCGGTTACATGGCCCAGTTCAGCGCCCAGGCCGTGACCGCCCAGCAACAGTTTGTCGTCGACGATGACGCCGCCGCCGATGCCGGTGCTGATGGTCAGAAAAATCATGTGATGGTGGCCGCACGCCGCGCCAAAGCGCCACTCGGCCAGGCCCGCCAGATTGGCGTCGTTGCCGATGTAGACGGGGACGTGAAAGATGTTGGCCAATCGATCGCGCAGAGGAATATCCACAAAGCCCGGCAAATTCGGCGCGATGAAGATGACGCCCGTCCACGGATCGACCGGCCCCGGCGCGACGACGCTAATCGCTTTGACAGTGTCCGCCGCAGTCTCCGGCCAGACTTTGCGCAAGGCTTGCTCGATGCGCTCGATGACGATGTCCGCGCCCAGCGCCGCCTTGGTCATGCGTTCGGTGCGCGCCTCGATCGTGCCGTCGGCGCGACAGCGGGCGGCCCGGATGCGCGTGCCGCCCAGATCAACTGTGAGATAAACATCGCTCATAATTCATAACTCCCGATAGTCTTGAGGCCGCTCTGAGTATACTCGATTTGTCAGCCTGAGCAAAGCCGCTGCTGCTGACTCTGGTCAATTGAGTCTTCATCAGGTATGATCGGTCTCGAACACTGAGCGAGGTGAAGGCGTGTCTGATTTACCACCGATAATCCTATCGAGCGATTCCGGCCCGTCGCAGCCGATGATCTATCGCTATCCCGCCGCCTATCGCGTGCAGGCCTTATTTGGCGCGCTGCTGTTTGGCCTGATCGTGATTGGCTCGGTGATTGCCGAAGTGGAAGCCATTCGGACTGGCCGCCTCGATGCGGTGCTGCACGTCTTCGGCTTTGTGTCTGGTTCATTGGTGTTGTTGCTCGGTCTGGATATTGGCACGCGCATGATCACCACCACGCCACACGGCTTGCAAACGAAGTGGCTGCGCACGTCCAGCGTGGCGTGGTCCGAGGTGATCGGTTGGCGCTATCTGCCACTCAGCCTGATTCACATTCGCTTGCGCCACGGCCCCGGTTGGTTCGTGTGGCCGATCTTAGAAAGATACAGCGACTTGCTGGCGACGATTGATGATAGGCTGACAAGATGACAAGATGACACGATGACGGGCTGACGACGTATTACGAATCACCCGTTGACCAGTTACCAATTACCAGTTGACCGATCCCCTTTAACTTCGGAGAGAACATGCCCAAATCAAACTCCGTCCGCGCGGACAGCGAACAAAAATTGCTGATTGTGAAATGGAAAGACGGCACGAGCAGCGAAATCGAGTGGAAGAAGTTGCGCGACAATTGCCCGTGCGCTGATTGTGCCGAACTGCACGGCCCGGCTGATCCGCTGAAGTTGAAACTCGCGCCGAACTACAATCTGGAAGGCGTCAACTACATCGGCAACTATGCTGTGCAGCCGCGCTGGGGCGATGGTCACAACGCGGGCTTGTATTCGTGGAATTATCTGCGCGAACTGGCGGGGCTGATGCCTGCGCCGCAATGAGTGCTGGACACAGATTACACAGATTCTCACAGATAATATGATTGGTTCTTGTGGTGGTGAGGCTTCATGGACGACGATTTAACCCCCGTTCGGCGGCAGTATCTTCAACTGAAAAATCAGTATCCCGACACGATTCTGTTCTTTCGGCTGGGCGACTTCTATGAGACCTTCGACGCCGATGCGGAACTCATCGCGCGCGAGTTGGATATTACGCTGACTTCGCGGCCGGTGGGCAAGGGGCAGCGTGTGCCGTTGGCGGGTGTGCCGTATCACGCCGCCGATGGCTACATCGCCCGCTTGATCGAACGCGGTTATCGCGTGGCGGTGGCTGAACAGATGGCGGATCCGTCGACCGTGAAGGGCATCGTGCCGCGCGATGTCACGCGCGTGGTTACGCCGGGCACGGTGATCGAACCGGAACTGCTGGACGAAAAACGCGCCAATTATCTGGCCGCGTGGATCAGCGATGGCACACACGTTGGCCTGGCGTACACCGACATCACCACGGGCGAGTTCGCCGCAACACAGGTGGACACGTTGAGCGCAGGTGATCAAGAGTTGCTGCGCATCATGCCGCGCGAGTGTCTGATGCAAGCGCCCGATGACAAACAACGCGAGGCCGTGATCAAGCCCAACCTCAATAGCGCGCCCATTCACCTGACGCCGATTCCG
>JAGOBP010000445.1 GCA_017999195.1 Thermoflexales bacterium | reverse complement strand
TAGGCTCAAGCGGTCTCAAAAGTGCGGCGATTGTACCACGATTCATTCGTCACTCCGCGTGTTTCAGGCTATACTTTCGACATGGAATACTTCATTCCGTCCGATCATGCGCCCGCGCTGCGCGTCCTGCCGGGAGCCTTTCCGCCGCTGCCGCTGGCCGTGGTGCGCGCCGTGATTGAGCGGCATACGCAACCCGGCGACGTGATTGTCGATCCGTTTTGCATTGGGACGAGCGTGCTTGAAGGTGCGCTCGATCTCAATCGCAAAATCGTGGCGGCCTCCTTCAACCCGATCAATCTGCTCGCGATCGAGGCCACGCTGTGGCCGAGCGATGCGCGCGCGGCCCTGACGCATCTGGCCGACGCGCGTAAGCGCGCGCAGCGTTTGCGCGAACACGTGCTTGATCTATACGCCACGCATTGCCCCACGTGCCGCCGCCCTGCCGTGGCGTTGCGCTTCGAGTGGGATCGCGACCGCAACATTCCCATTGCGAAGCACGTCAACTGCGCCACCTGCGGCGAGAACATCGGCCCGACTGATGGCGCGGACATCGAGCAGGCCACGCGCTTCAAGCCGCGCAGCCTGCCGTTCTGGACGCTGCACAGCCGCATCGTTGATCCCAAACACGAACACGCCGAGCGCGTGGGCGAAGTGCTGGACGCCTACACGCCGCGCGCGCAGAACGCGCTGGGCGACATCGTCTTGAAGTTCGAGAGTTTGTCGGAGGCCGATCGCGTTGCGTTACGCCCGGCCTTGTTGGCGGCGCTGGATGCGGCCACCTCGTTGCATGCCCCTAACGACACGCATCGAGTCATTGGGCTCAAGCCGTCGCCACGTTTTATCGAAGTGAATGTGTGGCTGGAATTGGAGCAGCAGGCTTCGCTCTTGCGCTCTGTCTCACCGTCTCTTCGTCGCGCAGCGACTATCACCGAATTGCTCGCGTCGCCCGAACCTGCCGCGTGTGTGCTCAACCTCTCGGCGCGTGATCTGGCGAAGCAACTGCCGCCGCGCTCGGTGGCCGCGCTGATTGCGCATCCGCCGCAACCGCGACCGGGCTTCTGGTCGCTCAGCGCGGCGTGGACGGCGTGGCTGTGGGGCAAGGCCGCGACCGAGGGTTTGCTGCCGTTGTTGTCGCGCAAGCGCACCAATTGGGACTGGCAATGGCGGGCCATCGCGTCGGGCTGGCAGGCGTTGAATTCGGCGCTGCAACCGAAGGCGCGCAGCGTGCTGGCCTTTGCGTATGACGACGCGATGTTGGAAAGCGTGGTGCTGGCCGGCGGGCAGGCGCAGCAACAGTTGGAGCATCTGGTATGTGATCCGTTTGATGGGGTGCGCGCGACGTGGCGCATCGCGCCGTGGCGGACGTCACCATCCGACCAACCTACCGTGCCCGACGAAGCGCCGATCCGTTTGGCGGCGCGGCGACAGAGGCGCGAGGCGGCCGCGCGCGTGCTGCGCGAACGGGCCGAGCCGACGGCGTGGTCGATTTTGCAGGCGGGACTCTACGCGGCTTTGGGCCGCAGCGATGCGCTGAGCAACATCGCGCAGTTACCGGCCAGCGAACATGTCTTGCGTGAATCGATTCAGGACGGTTTGGATCAGTGCGTCGAGTTGGCCGATCAACATTGGTGGCAAAGTGATCTCCCTCACCCCCCGGCCCCCTCTCCCAAAAACGAACGGACCATTTCGGGCGAGGGGGAGCGGCCGCTGGCCGATCGGGTGGAGTTGGCGGTGCGTGATTTATTGCGCTCGCGCGCGAGGTGGCATGGGGATGATCTGCTGCGTGCGGTGTACGCACGATTTCCCGATCAACTTACGCCCGATCGCGGCTTGATAGCGACGGCCATTCAATCGTATGCGGTGGAGGCCGCGCCGCATGAATTTGGCCTGCGCCCGGAAGACGCGGTCGAGGCGAGGCATGCGGAATGGATGGAGATTGAGACGCTGCTTTTAACCAGCGGGGCGCGGCTGGGCTTTGATGCGGAACTTCGCAGTCAGGAACGAGGTGTGATCTGGCAACAAGCCGATCACGTGGTGTATGCGTTTACGCTCAGCACGACGGCGGAAGTTGCGCCGTTACTACGTGCGTCATCGGGCGTGTTGGTTCTGCCCGGCGGACGCGCCACACTGCTTCAGTATAAACTTGCGCATGATCCGCGCTTGCATCAAACGGCGTGGCGCGTCTTGAAGTTTAGTTCGTTACGGCACGTGGCTCAATCGAGTGCGCTGACGCCGGCAACCTTCCAACTGGCCTTTGGCCTGAAACCATCGATCGAGCAACCAGCCATTCAGTTTCAACTGTGGCAATAAAATCGTGACAAGATGAAGGGATGACGCGCTGCGCGCGGGATGACAAGATGTTCCAGTCGATGAGATCATCTTGTCATCTCTTCATCGTGTCATCTTGTCAAGTATCCACCGACCCCGCCGGTTCCACATGAATCGTGACATGATCGAGTTGGGGCAGGGCGGCGCGCAATTCGCGCTCGACGTTTTCCGCCAGCAAGTGGGCTTCGATGAGCGGGGCGCTGCCGGGAGCGTGACAGTGCAAGGACACATCGATACGCTTCGGGGTGTGACTGTGCCGCAAAATGACGTGGTGGCCTGCGCCCGCGCCGCCCACGTCATCGGCAATGGCGATGATCTGATCGCGCAAGCCGTCGGCTTGCGGGCCGCTGAGCGGCAGCGGAAAATCGCCGGGCAGCGTCGGCTCGATGTGCGTGACGATGTCGGACACTCTGGGCAGTTCACGACGCGCGCGCAATTCAAATTCGCTAACCAGTGTATGCGACTCGGCTAACGACAACGTCGAATTGACTTCCACATCCACATCTACTAAGTAATGCCCGTCCAAAACATCGATGTGAATGTTATGGACGCCCAGACCCAAGCCGTCCGCCAGCGCGCGCAAACGTATCGTAATCGCGTCCCATTCGGACAGCGGCGACGTGTCGCCCGGCTCGATGTGCACCACCGCATCCACCAGCCCCGGCACGCGCTCCTGCAATTGCCGCTCCACCTCGCTGGCGATGGCATGCGCCTGCTCGGTCGCCATCGCCGGATCGACCTTGATATGCAGGTCTAAATGCACGTCGTCTTCGCGGCCGCGGCTGCGCACTTTGGTGGCAAACCACACGCCTGGCACCTTGCGCGCGATGTCTTCCACCACATGCGGATCGACCATGGCGCTGTCGGTCAACACTTCGGATGTTTCCCGCAGGATGCCGTAAGCCGATCGGAACACGTAGACCACGATGCCCAGCGCGACGACAATGTCGAGCCACGGCAGCCCGATGGGCGATCCAATCAAACCGGCCAGCGCGGCCAGCGACACAAAGATATTGACGCGGGTGCTGGTGGCATCGGCCATCAACACATCGCTGCCCAGTTGCCGCGCGCGTTTGCTTTCAAACCAGACGATAAAGGTGTTCAGTGGCAGCGTCAGCAGAATCAACGCCAGCGCTTCGGTGGTGACCACCGGTGGCTGGCCGCCGCCCAAACGCTCGAAGACATCTTGCAGCACTTCCCAGCCCGCCAGCAACATCAGGCCCGCAATCGCCAGCGTGGCGATGGTCTCATACTTGCGGCGGCCATAGGGATGATCGGCGTCGGGCGGTTCGGCGGCGGCGCGCATGCCCAGCAGGCCGATGACGTTGGATGACGAATCGACCAGGGCGTTGAAGGCATCGGCCAGCACGGCGATGGAACCGGTGAGCGCACCGACAAAAAACTTGATCGCGGTCACGATCAAGTTGAGGAGCATAATGCCGATCAGGACGCGGCGCACCGCGCGCTGATATTCATGAGTGGTCAGTTGTGGTGTTGACACGCCGCTGATTATACGCGATGGCCCGCCTGACGACAATTGACGTTTCACACTGAACCGGCGACAAAGATCACCTTTGCTTGCGGTATAATGCAGACACTTCGTCGTGTGGAGAAAGCCATGCCCCAACCTACCGAACGCCGTTTTACCGCTGCCGATGGTCTTGAACTGTACGCGCAGACCTGGGCGGCCGATCACCCGCGCGCGCACCTGGTCGTGGTGCACGGCTTGGGCGAGCACTGCGGACGCTATCAAAACTACGTGGATTACTTCGTGCCGCGCGGCTACTCGCTGCACGGGGCCGATTCGCGCGGGCATGGCC
>JAGOBP010000444.1 GCA_017999195.1 Thermoflexales bacterium | reverse complement strand
GCCGCGAAATTAAGGGCATTTTGATTGACAGTCCTTGGTGGGCGTGTTACAATCCTGCGCGCAAGACGTTGGGCCGTTAGCTCAATGGTAGAGCAGAGGCCTTTTAAGCCTTTGGTTCAGGGTTCGAGCCCCTGACGGCTCACATCACCCGATGAAGATTATACTTCATCGGGTGGTTTTGTTAGAGAGGCGGTTATTCAACGGAAGTAGACTCTTATGAAACGACCCGATGCTTTGCGCAAAGTTCGCATGATCTGTGAACGACTCGATCAGATCGATCTGACCACGTTTCCCATCCCGAAATTGACGCGCGCGGCGACGGAGTGATTCGACCAGCGATGGGGCAGCCCATGCTATACTGAATTATCTCTGCATCAACGCTGGCTGCATGCCCGCCATTGAGTTTCGCCACGTCACCAAAACGTATCAGCAAGGGAGCGTCACCGTGCGCGCCCTCGATGCTGTGTCGCTGACCATCGACGCGGGCCGCTTCGTCGTGGTGATGGGCGCGTCGGGTTCGGGCAAGAGCACGCTGCTCCACTTGGTCGCCGGGCTGACGCGACCGACCTCCGGTGAGATCAGCGTGTTCGATCGGGCCTTGCACACCCTCGACGACGATCACCTGACCGATCTGCGCCGCACTCAAATTGGCCTGATTTTCCAGTCATTTAATCTATTACCCACGCTCACGGCCCTGGAAAACGTCGCGCTGCCGCTCTTGATCAATGGCGCGCGACCGGCGTCAGCCCGTCACGCCGCCGCGCAGCTGTTGGACATCGTTGGCCTGAGCGAGCGCGCCGCGCATCGCCCCGATGAACTCTCGGGCGGGCAGCAACAGCGCGTCGCCATTGCGCGGGCGTTGATCAATGACGCGCCCTTGTTGCTGGCGGATGAACCCACCGGCAACCTGGACAGTCGCACCGGCGAAGACATTCTGCGATTGCTGCGCCGCCTCGTCGATGATCAGCCGCGCACCATCATCATGGTGACGCACGATGCCCGCGCCGCCGCTTATGCCGATCAGATCATCACGCTGCGCGATGGCCGCCTGAGCGAGGGTTGACCCCATGCGAGCGCTGCGCTATCTGGGCCTGTGGTTGGAACTGCGGCACATCGCCCGGCACAAATTGCGCACGCTGCTTACCTTGCTCAGCCTCGCCGTCGGCGTCGCCACCTTCATCTTTGCGCCCACGCTCGTCATCTCCATCACACGCTCCTTCTCCGAAGCAATTGTCGATCTGGCCGGTCACGCGCAGATCGAGATTCGCGGCGTGCACGAGGGCTTTCGATCACGCCTTCTGACGCTCACACGACAGATCGACGGGGTAGCGATTGCCGCGCCGCTGGTGCAGGCCGCCGGGGTGCTGCCGGGCCGATCGGAAGTGGTGGCGATCCTGGGCATCGATCCGGCTGTCGATCAAACCATCCGCGTGTATGACCTCGCGCAAGGGCGGTTTCTCAAGCGCTCGGGCGAGGTATTGATCAGCGCGGCGTATGCGAACGAACGCGAGCTGCACATCGGCGAACGCGTGACGCTGCTCACCGCGACCGAGTCGCGCGCTTTCACGCTGGTGGGCACGTTGGCGGCGACGGGCGTGGCCCGCCTGAACAACGGCGATCTCGCCATCGTGACGTATCGTGACGCGCAAGACCTACGGGGCAATACTGATCTCGATGCCATCGCCATCACGCTGCAACCCGACCGCGATCAGGACGCGACGCTGGCCCAGTTGCGCGCGGCCTTGCCCGAAGCGGTGACGGTCGAGAGCACAACCGCGCGCCGAGCCACGCTGGATGACATTCAAGGCGTGCTGAATTTCGTCATCGGTTTTTCCAGCGCGCTGTTGTTGAGCCTGGGGGCGACGCTGGTCTACAACACGCTCGCCATCGCGGTGGCGCAACGACGTACGGAGATTGGCGTATTGCGCGCCCTGGGCGTAAGGCGGCGCACCGTGCGCGATCTGTTTTTGGTCGAGGCCGCGCTGTTGGGCGCGGGTGGCTCACTGCCCGGCATCGTGTTGGGTTATTGGCTGGTGCAGACCGCCGGTCACGCGATCGATCTGAGCGCCTTGTACAGTGCCGACTTTACCTCGCAGATTGTGGCTGCTGTTCCCGCGTGGCTGCCGATCGTCGCGTTCGGCGCGGGCGTGGGCGCGTCGATGTTGGCCGGTTATCTGCCCGCCCGATCGGCCGCGCATGTCGATCCGATCGAGGCGCTGGCCCCGGCGCGCGCCGAGGTGCGCTTCGCGCAGTTCAATCGGCGGCGGCAAGTGATCGGCGTTTTAGCCTTGTTTTCAAGCGTTTTTTTGATCATCCAGTACACCGCGGCGCCGCCCGCGCGCGGCCAGGCCACGGCCGCGCTGTCGCTCATCATGGGTTCGGCGGTGCTGATGCTGGGCGGCGTGGTGTTGGCGCTGCCCGGTCTCATCGTGCTGCTGGGCCGCGCGCTGCTGATGCCCATGCAGCGGCTTTGCGGCATCAGCGGCCTGATCTCCGCACAACGCTTGAGCCTGAATTCCAAACGCATCTCCGCCTCGGCCAGCGTGCTGCTCATCGGCGCGTGGGCGGCCGTGACGGTCAGTTCTACCAACTTCGGTTTGCGCGGTTTTACAGACGAGTGGGAGGCCAGCGAAAACGTGTGGGATGTGACGATCACCGGGCCGGGACCGTCGCCGTTCCGACCGGCGCTGAGCCTGCCCACCTCGCTGCCGGAGAAGGTCGCGCGCCGATCGGATGTGGCGGGCCTGGTGCTGGAACGCATCCGATCGATTGACATGCCCACCGGTGAGATCGATCTGCGTGCGATCGATGTGGCCGCGTTTCGCGCGCAAGGCGCACGTTTTTTGTGGAACAAAGGCGATGAACTGGCGGCCTACGCGCGCTTGATCGATCCGTCGCGCCCGGCGGTCCTGCTGTCCAGCTTCGCGTCGTTTGCCAACAACGTGCAACCCGGCGACACGCTCACGGTTGAGACGCCGCGCGGCGCACAGACCTTTGAAGTGGTCGGCACCATCCTGGGCGCGATCGATCCGGTCGGGTTGGGGAAGTCCAGCGTGATCATGGACCGCGCGCTGTATCGCCGCCTGTGGCAGGACAATCGCGTTGATCGCGTGTTGATCAAACTTCAGCTGGGCGCGGATGTGGCCGCCGTGCGCCGCGATTTGCAGCACGCTTACGCGGCGGGCGGCTTCGTCATCAACCGCCCCGCTGATCTGACCGCGGCGTTTTCGCGGGCGATCGGCAATATCACGGTCGTGTCGCAAGTACTGTCGATCTTGTTGCTCGTGACGCTGACGCTGGGCATCGCCAATACCTTGATCATCGACGTGCTTGATCGGCGGCGTGAGATGGGTCTGCTACGCGCACTGGGCCTGCGCGGGCGGCAGGTCGTCGCCAGCATCGTGCTGGAGGTGGCCTTAGTGGTTATACTGATTAGCGCGTTGGCCGTGCCGATGGGCGTGTATACCAACTATGCCAACACGCTCCTGATGGGTGAAGTATTTGCCATCCGCTTTGTGCTCAGCCCGGGCGATGTCGCGTTGTCACTGGCTTTGCTGTGCGGAGCGGCGCTGTGCGCCAGTTATTGGCCCGCGCGCCAGGCCAGCCGCGTGGATGTGCTGGCCGCGCTGCATGATGAATAGTGGGCACGTCTTGACTGACCGCCACGCCGCTTACGCTCCGAGGCCAACACCCGGCACCAGCGCTCAACCGGTTGCCGGGTCGGGTCTTTGGGGTTATCCTAAACGGAAACAGGAGATCGATCTATGGACGAACAGTCTTTCAACGCACTGCGGTTGCGATTGGGTGATGACTATGTGGGCCAGCGGCTGCGCGCCCAGGTGGATCACATGATCACCGGTCACGGCCGGGGGGCTTTCCACTTTGAGAACGTGCCGTTGTTCGTCCAGGTGGCCGACGGGCTGCTCCGCCTCAGCGGGTTAAAAGCCCGCGGCCAGCGCAATGCGCTGCAATTTGCCGTGCGTGAGACTCAGGTGCCGTTCCCGGGCCTGCCCAGATCATTTGACGGTTTGCGGATTCTGCATCTGTCGGATCTGCATCTGGACGGGTATCCGGGCCTGGGCGGCCGCCTGGCGCAAGTGGTGGCCGGACTGCGCTTTGATGTCTGCGTGCTCACGGGTGATTTTCGCTTTGCCGATAC
>JAGOBP010000443.1 GCA_017999195.1 Thermoflexales bacterium | reverse complement strand
GCCGGTTCCTCGAGATTATCGGGCGCTATAATCCGCGCACCAATCCCGAGACGGTCGAAG
Source organism: Thermoflexales bacterium (assembly GCA_017999195.1). GTDB lineage: Bacteria > Chloroflexota > Anaerolineae > Fen-1058 > Fen-1058 > JAGOBP01. Next base: position 4,106 of record JAGOBP010000443.1, on the reverse strand, counting down.
TCAATGAAGAGCGCGCCTATCACTATCTGAAGAACGGCGCGCAGCCCACCGACTCGGTGGCGCAGATGCTCAAGAAGCTGGGCACGCTGGGCCGCTTCGAGCGTTTGCAGAAGGGCGAAGCCGCTGAGGTCGTGCTGGCCGAGGCGCAAGCCGCCGCCGCTGCGACCAAGTCGACCTCGTCGGGCCGCACCCGCCCGGACACCTTTGTGCCGAGCAAGAAAGCCAAGAAGCAGCCTAAGAAGCGTTAATCCCAGGCGCGCTGTGCCATCGGGCGCAGCGCGCTAATCTGGACTACCGATGAAACAGCTCGTCGAGTACATTGTCAAGGGACTGGTCGATCAACCTGAAGAGGTTGTGGTTACGGAGACGCGGCGCGGCGGCGCAGTGATGCTGGAACTGCGCGTGGCGCCCGACGATATGGGGCGCGTGATCGGCAAGGGCGGCCGGGTGGCCAACTCCATTCGATCGTTGTTGCGGGTGGTTGCCGCCAAAGACGGCACGCGCGTCACGCTGGATATTCTGTAATTGGTCAACTGGTAACTGGTCAACTGGCTGACTTTGGAACCGATTGACCAGTTACCGATCGACCAGTTGACTTTCTGGGTGTAGGCTAACTCAATGAAGCAGAACCGTGGCTCAGGTGGTCCTCCGCCTGAGCCTAACTTTTTGATTGTCGGGCGCGTGCTGCGCGCCTGGGGCATTCGCGGCGATTTGAAGATTCAGCCGATGACGGATCGCCCCGCCGACTTTGCGCGCCTGACGCAGGTGTACGTGGGTGTGCCGCCGCGGCGTTACGAAGTGCAGAGCTTTCGCCCGTATCAGGGCAACTGGCTATTGCATCTGATGGAAGTGAGCACGCGCACGCAGGCCGAAGCGCTGCACGATCAGCCGATTCTGATCGAACGCGTCCAGCGCAAACTGGAAGCCGATGAATATCTGGCCGATCAGATCATTGGACTGAAGGTGATCACGCTGGCGGGCGAAGCGCTGGGCACGGTGGCGGAGATTCTCACGACGGGCGCGAACGATGTGTACGTGGTGCAGGGCGAACGCGGTGAAGTATTGCTGCCCGCCCGATCGGAAGTGGTGCGCTCGATCGATCTGGCCAGCGCCACAATGACGGTTGAATTGCTGCCAGGGTTGTGATTGGCAAGAGGAGTCAGGCATCCCCAGATGCCGGTTGGTATATCACCGCGCGTGGGCGCGCTGGCTCCGCTGTTGAAAATGGGCTTGTTGCCTCTCTCCACTGTGCTTGACGACTTGGATTAGTTTGCGGTATAGTCACGCCCTTGACGAGGGCAGATCATGCACGACCGGCGTTATTGGATCGGCTTCAATCGAGTGTATGGCATCGGACCGGCCAAAGTCCGTGCCTTGATCGATCATTTTGGTGATCTCGATCAGGCGTGGCATGCGGCCATGTTCGATCTGAAAGCGGCCGGGCTGGATCGGCGCGCAATTGAAAGTCTAATCAACACCCGACAAAGCATCAATCTCGATCAAGAACTCGACCGGGTCGACAAAGCCAAGGCCCGCATCTTGATCTGGGACGATCCCGATTATCCGCCGTTGCTGCGACAACTGCCCGAAGCCCCGCCCGTGTTGTATATGAAGGGCCAACTCACCGCGCCCGATCGCGAGTGGACGATTGCGATTGTGGGCACACGCAAAGCGACCGCCTACGGTCGGCAGGCCGCCGAAACGTTGTCGACGGATCTGGCGTGCAACGGCATCACGATTGTGAGCGGTCTGGCCCTGGGCATCGATGCGGCCGCGCATGAAGCGGCCTTGAAGGCGGGCGGCCGCACGATCGGGGTGTTGGCGTGCGGGATTGATTTGGTCTATCCGCCGGCGCATGTCAAACTCGCCGCGCGCATCATGGAGCAGGGCGCATTGTTGACGGAGACGCCCGTCGGTTCGCCGCCGGAAGGCGGCAATTTCCCGGCGCGCAATCGCATCATCAGCGGCTTGTCCCTGGGCACGATTGTTGTCGAAGCCGATCAAACCAGCGGCGCACTCATCACAGCGGATCGCGCGTTAGAACAAGGTCGCGAAGTCTTTGCCGTGCCGGGCAACATTTTCTCGCGGGCCAGCCTGGGTACGAATCGATTATTGAAAGAAGGCGCGACGTTGATCACGGCGGCGGAAGATGTGCTGGAGGCGCTGAATTTGAAGCTGGTGGCCGCGCACACGGAAGCACGCGCCGTGATCCCCGAAGACGCCACCGAAGCCAAATTGTTGTCGCTGATTTCGGCCGACCCAACGCATGTGGACGAGATTGTGCGCGCCAGCGAACTGCCCATCACGCAGGTCAGCAGCACGCTGGCGATGATGGAACTCAAGGGCATGGTGCGGCAGGTGGCAGGCATGCAGTATGTGATTGCGCGAGAAGCGCGGACCGATTACGTGGTCGAGTAAACTAACGACACGCAATACGTGGTGCGTGATGCGTAGTGCGTGAAAAGATGCGAACATGACCAATCACTATTACGCTCTCATTATGGCCGGTGGCATCGGCACACGCTTGTGGCCTCTGTCGCGGCAGAAGTCGCCCAAGCAGGTGCTGCCGCTCGTCGGTGACCGCTCGATGTTTGGGCTGGCCGTTGAACGCTTGCAGCCCTTGTTTTTGCCTGAAGACGTGATGGTCGTCGTTGGGCGCGATCAAGTGGAGTTGTTGAAGGCCGAGCAAACGGGCATTCCCGATCACAACTACGTGATCGAACCGATGGGCCGCGGCACGGCCCCCGCGATTGCCTTGAGCGCGATTGCACTGCGCAAGCGCGATCCGCAGGCGATCATGGTTGTGCTCACCGCCGATCATTTTATCGGCGACGATCAAGGCTTCCGCGACGTGCTGGTGGCGGCGGGCGAGACGGCCGCGCACAATTATCTGGTGACGCTGGGCGTGACGCCGAGTTCACCCGCGACGGGTTATGGTTACGTGGAGCGCGGCTCGCTGTTGATGAACGCCGCCGGTTTCGCGGCTTATTCTGTCGTGGCCTTCCGTGAGAAGCCCGATCTGGTGACGGCCAAGCGCTTTGTCGCCAGTGGCAACCATAGTTGGAACAGTGGCATGTTCGTGTGGAAGGTCGAGCGTTTCTTAACGGAACTGGCGCGCACGATGCCGGACTTTTATGAGCAACTGCTGCACATCGAAGCGGTCCTCGACACGCCCGATTACGAGCGCGTGCTGAACGAAATTTGGCCGCGGGTCGCCTCGCAGACGGTGGACTATGGCGTGATGGAGAAGGCGCGCGATGTAGCCGTGATTCCCGCCGAATTCGGGTGGAACGACATCGGTTCATGGGCGACGCTGCTGGAGATTCTGGAAGGCGACGAGCACGACAATGTGATCCGGCACGCGCAGCATCTGGGCATCGACACGAAGAATACGCTGGTTTTTGGCCACGATCGACTGGTGGCGACGATCGGGTTGCACGATCTGATCGTGATCGACACCGGTGACGCGCTGTTGATCTGCCCCAAAGATCGCGCGCAGGATGTGAAGAAGATTGTCGATGAGTTGAAGAAGCAGGGGAAGCAACAATATCTATAAGTGACGAGTGACGAGTGATGAGTGAACTGATGTTTTTCACTCGTCACTTGTCACTCATCAAAATGGTGAGTAATGGAAGCGTATTGCGTTAAGTGTAAGACCAAACGAGAAATGACCGATCCGAAGGCCGAGTATACGGTCACGGGCACGGCGGGCACGCGCGGCAAATGTCCCGTGTGCGGCACGACGTTGTATCGCATGGGCGCGACGCCCGAGCATGCCGACATTCCGAAGCCGGATGTGAGTGCTTTACCCAAGCGTGAACCCAAGCCCAAGAAGACTGCTAAGAAAGCCAAGAAGTCGAGCGGCCCGCGTGTGGGCAAATTGGTGATCGTGGAATCGCCGACGAAGGCGAAGACGGTGGGCCGTTTTCTGGGCAAAGGCTACACGGTGAAAGCCTCGGTCGGGCATGTGCGCGATTTGCTGCGCTCGACGTTGTCCGTCGATGTGGAGCATGACTTCACGCCCAAGTATCGCGTGCCTAATGAAAAGAAGGATGTGGTGAAGGAACTCACCGCGTTGGCGAATCGCGCCGATTCGATCTACCTAG
>JAGOBP010000442.1 GCA_017999195.1 Thermoflexales bacterium | reverse complement strand
GGGCCTTGGCGTTGATCTTTGGTGTTGATGTGGTCGGGCGCCAGCCTCGTGCCGACGTTGATCGGGCGTAGCAGCGGCGTGCCGCCTTCGCCCAGGGTGATGATGTTGTCCGGGTTGCGCAGCGGCAGCAGTTCAGCATAACGCCACAGGCTGAAGGGCCGCTCCGGCCAGCGGGGCAGGGCGTCGCGCTTGATCGCGTCGAGGTCGTAGTGGACTTCGAGGTAGTCGCTCTTGCAGTTGGGGCAGGCGTTCGGCGCTTGCGTAAACGTCGAGCGTTGGCCGCAGCGCGGGCATTCCAGAATAGGATCGTTCATGATGGGCCTTGATGAGTAACGAGTAATGAGTGACGAGTGACACGTGCTGCGTAATCAGGAGCCGCCGAATAAATACACCAGGCCGATGATGACGGCGATAATCACGACGACGGCCAGTACCATGAGCACGCAGCCTTTAGTACCGTACTGCCGATGAATCTCAGCCGCATCCATGATCGCGTCGAGTAACTTGAATAACTCGCCCATGGTTGGCTCCGTGATGCGCTATTGAATGGTCCAACCGCCGTCGATCATGAGCGTCTCACCGGTGATGAGCGACGCGGCGGGCGACGCCAAAAACACGACCGGCCCCGCCACATCCAGCGGCCGGCCGATGCGGCCCAGGGGAATGCGCTGGCGCACCGAGTCGCGAAAGGCGGGATCGTCCAGCCATTTCTTCGTGCCGGGCGTCTCGATAAACGTGGGCGCGACGGCATTGACGGTGATGTTGTACGGCGCCCACTCCAGGGCCAGACACTTGGTCAAATGCGAGATGGCCGCTTTAGTCAGGCAATAGATCGATTCGGTGGGCAGCGCCACAAAACCGGCCTGCGAACTGATGTTGATGATGCGTCCGCGCCGTTGTTTGATCATCACTTTGCCCACGGCTTGCGCGGTGAAGAACGTGCCTTTGAGGTTGACGGCCAGCGTCGCGTCGAAGTCGCTTTCGGTCACCCGCTCGGCGGGATTGGGTGCGCCGATACCGGCATTGTTCACCAGAATGTCGATGTGCTTGAAGTGCCGCACCCCGGCTTGCACGGCGGCGTTGATCTCATCGAGGCGCGTGACATCCATTTGAACGGGCAGGACTTCTCGGCCTAATTTCTGGATGCGCTTGACCAGCGCTTGGCCCGTGGACACTTGTCGCAAGCCCAGGATGATGTCGGCTCCGGCCTGGGCCAAAGCCAAGGCGCAGGCCTCACCAATGCCTTTGGCAGAGGCGGTAACCAGAGCGACTTGGCCGTTTAAGGTGAAGGAGGGTGACTTATCTGGCATGTGTGTGTTTTGCCCCAGACCTGTCGCTTAAGTGATCTTGACGCCCGCCACGAACAAGTGGCCTTGATCGAGTTCACCGGCCATGTCCGGGATTAACTGTCGCATGTTGCCCGCGTAGGATGTTCGCCACAGGGCTTTCAGTTTGCTGCGCGCCGCCTCGTTGACATGCGCGGCGTCTTTGTCGTCAATCAACAACATGGCGACATTGTCTGGCTGTTCGGTGACCGCGAAGAAGTAGGCGTCGCCGTCATCGTGCTTGGATTGGGTAAACTCTGCGATATGCTCTTGCAACTCAAACTCAAACAAAGCCAGCGCCAGCGGACCGTCGTTCAACAGGGCGGCTTTGAGGTTCTTCTCGATGGCTTTTTTACGCATGATCGGTCGCTTTGCAGTTTAGCACGGCTTAACAATCTCGCAATTGAATGTCGATGGTCAGGATGTGCTTGACCAGCCACTCTTGCATCTCCAGGCGCAGCGTGGATACTTCGATCATCGACACGCCCTGATGCTTCATGTATTCCTTGAAACCGGCCAGGATATTGCGCATCTGTTGATGGCCCAGGCGATTGGCTTCGGCCGCCGGACAGTCGCACTCGTCCATATAGGCTTCTTCGATCTTGAAATGGACTTCGGCATAGTTCGCGAAGAAATCCAGTGTGCTGCGCACGGCGGCCAGACCCTTGCCGTGGCTGACTGCCTCATCAAATTCATTGTAGCGGCGAATCCATTCCTGGTGCTGGGCGTCGACTTCGGGCACATTCGTCGACATGGTGGCGGGATCCCAGTTGATGATCATTCGTACTCCTGCTGGATTTTCAAGGTGAACGTGGTGCAAAGATTTGAGTGCGGCTGATTAGGCTGGACGTTGCCGCCTCAATCCTTAATCAGCCAATTCAAGGCGGCCTGTCGATCATCAAAGCTATGAATGGTGCCGCGCCCGGTGAAGGCATTGAGGAGGTCCAGCAACCCGCGACGCACACCCCCTAGGCCGATGACGGCGCGCTTGCGGACGTAAGGATTGGTCTTGGTCACAGTCTCGCGCAGCATCGCCGTGGCGCCGGGTGCGCCGGTGGTGCCCTGCACGTTATTTAGCACGATGACCGAACCGGGCGGCTCTTTCGAGACGGTGGCGACGACCGCGCTGAGTTCCAACTTCAGGGCGTCCATGTCGGTGCCAAAATTCGAATAGTCGGCGTAGAAGATGCGTTGACCTTGATGCGCAATCCAGTGAGATTTCATAACCGTATGCTTTTCCCCGAAGTCCGTTTAGGCTTTAATCACGGCCCAGTCGCGCAACCGGCGGCTGGAAACGAAACAGGCCACCGCTCCGCCCAACAGGAACCAACTGCTGGTCAGCAGGAACAACACCAAGTATAGCATGACAAAAGCATACAGATCAAAAACATGGCGCATCACACCCAATTGACGGGTCAACAGACTGCGGCCTTGCAGGCCGCCGCGCCGCCGCACTTCGCGGAAGAACATGATCTGCCGGTATTGCCGGCTGATCTCGGCCAGTTCATTGAGCAGCAGGCCGCCCATCAGCAGCAGGAAGACATCCGGTCGATCGAGTTGCTGCGTCAAGCCCCACCACGCCCCATACACACCCACTGCCAGCACGCCCAGTATCGCCAGCACGCGCCCGCTGATCAGTCGCCGCCGACTGATGACGGCCTGATACTCGGGCGTCAGGCGGTACAGCCCGTCATACCCGATAAAGTCTTTGACGCCCGACTGATACAGATAGGCTTCATAGACCGCCGTATAATGCTCAAGGGCAAACACGCTGACGCCCAGCACCATCGCCAGCCAGGGTGAATTGAGCAGCAGTCGTTCGAGCATGATTGGACTTTGGGTTACGCCGACACCACCGTGACGCTGGACCCGTTCATCAATTGCAGGGCCGTCACGATGTTGGTCATCAGTTGATCGGCGGTGAACATGCCCTTGTTAAACAGCGCCACCGTCTTGCCTTGCAGCCGCACGCGATCTTCGGCGGTCAGTTCCTTCGCCGTCACGATGATGATGGGAATGTGCCGCGTCAACGTGCTGCCTTTGACGTTATCCAGCACGGCAAAGCCGTCGATGTCGGGCATCATCAAATCCAGGATCATCAGATCGGGTTTGTCAACCTGAACGGCCGCCAAAGCCTCGGCGCCGCCCGCCGCCGTGATCACTTCAAAATTCGGTTCGGCTTCCAGCAGGCGTTTTAACAGGTTCAGCGCATCCGGCTCGTCGTCCACCACCAGCACCCGCCGAACGGTCGTATTGCGGCGCACGCGATCCAGCGCGCCCAGCAATTCGCCTTCCGTAATCGGTTTCACCAGATAATCGGCCGCGCCCAGCGAGAAGCCTTTGCTCTTATCGTGGATGATGCTGCACAGCACGATCGGGGTGTTGGCGATTTCGGGCGTCTTCTTCAAATCCGCCAGCACGTCCCACCCATCCCGATTGGGCATCAGCACATCCAACGTAATCGCAAACGGCAGCAAGCGGCGCGCTTCCTCTACGGCCTTGCTGGAATCGGTCAGGCCGATGACTAGATAGCCCTGCTTTTCCAGATAGCGCTTATACAGCGTAATCACGCCCGGATCATCGTCGATGCACATGACCAATTTCTTGCCGTCGCCGCGCGCTTCCAGATCGGTGGGCAGCGAGACCGTCGGTTCCGGTTCTTCGAGCGGTTGTTCGCGCGGCAGCGTAAACGTAAACGTCGAGCCGACGCCGATCTGGGATTCGATCCAGATGCGGCCTTTGTGCATCTCGACAAATTTCTTGGTGATGGCCAGGCCCAGGCCGGTGCCGCCGTAGCGGCGGGTGGTGCTGGCGTCGGCCTGCGTGAACTCTTCAAAGATGTGTTCC
>JAGOBP010000441.1 GCA_017999195.1 Thermoflexales bacterium | reverse complement strand
CGCACGGCCCGATCAGCTGACGCGCGCGATCGCGAACGTCGTGTCCAATGCCATCAAGTACACACCCACCGGCTCAGTGCGGGTGCAGACCGCTGAACACGCGGGCCGGGTGTGCATCGAAGTGACAGATACCGGGCGCGGCATCCCGGCCGATGAAGTGCCGCATCTGTTCGAGCGCTTCTATCGGGGGCGCGATGTGGCGCAATCGACGATTCCCGGCACGGGGCTGGGTCTCTCGATCGTGAAAGAGATCATCGAGTCGCACGGCGGCACGGTGGACGTGCACAGTGAGTTAGGTCAGGGCAGTACGTTCTTCATCTGGTTGCCCGTGGCTTGATCGGTTGTCGGGCGATTTAGAGTGGGCATCCTGCGTTCGCCGTTGGGTCATCTCCCGGCGGCGGGCGCGCCTGTTATACAATCTGGTGCAATTGCCGCCGCTTGACGGGTATGTTATAGTAAGGCCAGTTCCAGTTACCTCTCCCCCCTTTATTGGTCTTGACCGCGTAGATTCTTCAGCGTGATTCAGCTGCACCACAGGGTCCGACTGCTTTGGCGGCCACTTGGAGTTGATCATGAACGATCAGCGCAAGACTAAAGCTCAATTGCTGGTTGAACTGGCTACGCTGCGTCAGCGCGTGGCTGACCTGGAAAATCACGCGCTTGCGCCTGAGACCGAACCTCCGTCTGTCGATGAAACAATACTTGCCAGCCAGCAGAATCTGGCCGCCTTGATCGAGAACACCGATGGCAGTATCTGGTCGGTTGACACGCACTATCGCTTGATCGTAGGGAATGAACTCTATCAGCGCAACGTTAGCGCGGCCTTGGGGCGCAAACTCATGCCGGGCGAAAGTGTCTTGCAATCCGCCTTCCCGCCTGTCGCGCTGGCTGAGTGGCAGGGCTACTATGACCGCGCGTTGCGCGGCGAGCACTTTAGCATTGTGGTGCGCACGCGGTTTGCCCAACAACCGAGTTACATCGAGTACCACTTTAACCCCATCACAACGACCGACGGTATACCTGGCGGGGTCACGGTGTTTGGGCGGGATATCACTGTGGCGCAGCAGGCCGAAGATCAACTGCGTGAAAGTGAAAGTCGTCATCGCGTCGTCGCTGAATTGATGTCGGATTACGTGTATGCTGGCGTCGTGTACCGGGACGGCCGCGCCCAGACCGATTGGATCAGCGGCGCGTTTGAGCGCATTACGGGCTACACGCCTGACGAGATTCAGCAACTGCCCGGCGGCTTTGCTTCACGGCTGGTCACCGAAGATCTGGCCGATTTTCTAGAGCAGCAACCGCGCCTGTTTGCCGGCGAAGCGATCACCGTCGAATATCGTATTCGCAATCGGGCCGGAGAAATTCGCTGGCTGCGGGATGCCATGCAGCCCGATCAGCCGGTGTGCAATCCGCCCGGGGTGAAATTGCTTGGCGCGGTTCAGGACATCACCGAGCGCAAATTGGTTGAAGCGGCTGTGCGCGAAGGTGAAGCACAGCTGCGGTCGTTCTTCCAGCATTCACCGATCGGCCTGGGCGTGCTCGATCGGGATTTCCGCTATCTGGCGCTCAATGACACGCTGGCCGAGTTTAATGATCTGCCGGTGGCGGCGCATCTGGGTCAGCCGCTGGCGGTTGTCAAGCCCGGTGTGGCGCAGAAATTGGAACCGCTGTTGCGGCAAATACTGGCGACGGGTCAGCCGCTGTTGAATATCGATCAGCTGAAACCGGCGACAGCCGACGGCCATGCGGCGCGTTATTTTGTGATTTCCATCTTTCCGATTTTGGATGCGCACGGCGCGATCGGTGCGCTGGGTCTGGCCGTGGTCGACGCCACCGAGCGCCGCCAGATCGAAGAAAATCTGGCGCGAAGTGAGGCCAAATTCCGCGCCTTCGTTGAGCAGTCATCAGAAGGCGTCGTCATCACCGACGAGCAGGGCCACATCATTGAGTGGAATCGCGCCATGGAGCACATCAGCGGCTTGAGGCGCGAGGCCGTCTTGGGTGGCACATTCTGGGAACTTCAGGCTCAATTGTCGCCTGGTCACTCCCCAACCGCGGAGCTTAGCGAGCGATTTAGAGCGATGGTGGTGGCCGCTTTGAGTTCTGGGCAGGCGGCCTTCTTTGGCCAGGCCGTCGAGGCCAAGATCCAGACGGCGGCCGGTGAGCGTAAGTCCATCCGCCAATTGTCCTTCCCGATCAAGACTGATGACGGCTACCGGATCGGTGCCCTGGTTCAAGACATTACGGAGCGCAAGCAGGCCGAAGAGGCGTTGCGCGCGAGCGAAGAGAAATATCGCCTGTTGGTCGACACGGCCAGTGAAGGCATCTGGGCGATGGATCGCGAACATCGCACCACATACGTCAATCAAGCGATGGCCGAGATGCTGGGGTATGTGCCGTCGGACATGCTCGGTCGGCCCGTCGAAGACTTTTTCTTTGCGGAAGATATGGCCTTTCACGACCAGCGCATGGCGCGCCGGCATGCCGGCCAGGATGAAGTCTATGAGCGGCGCTTTAGGCGGCGCGACGGTTTGTCGTTATGGACGCTGGTTTCTGCCCGAGCGACGAAGGATGTTGCGGGTGAATTCAGCGGGTCCTTCGCGATGATGACCGATATCACCGAGCGCCGACAGGCGGAAGAGGAGCGTCTGGCCCATTTTCAATTTGTCGATCACCTGGATCGAATCAATCGGGCCATGCAAGGCGCGAATGATTTGGACCAGATGATGAGCGACGTGCTCGACGTGGTGCTGTCCATCTTCGAGTGCGATCGCGCCGCCTTGGTTTATCCATGCGACCCAGTGACGGCTACCTGGTGGGTACCCATGGAGAGCACTCGACCTGAATATCCGGGTGCTCTCGCCTTGAATCTGGAAATCCCGATGGATTCAGACGTCGTCCGAGTATTCCAGACCGTGTTGGCGTCAGACGACCCGGTCGGCTTCGGCGCGGGGAATGAGTGTGACTTACCCGCCGCGATCGCCGAGCAGTTTAGCGAACAGGCCCAGCTGGCTATGGCGATTTATCCTAAGGCGGGCAGCCCGTACATGTTCGTCGTGCACCAATGTTCTCAGCCGCGGGTCTGGTCGCCGGAGGACAAGGTCCTTTTGAAGGAAATCGGCCACCGTCTGGCCGACGGCCTGACCAGTTTGCTGGCTCAACGCAAGTTGCGGGACAGCGAAGCCCGAGCGCGCGCCATGCTCAACGCCATCCCCGATCTGATGTTCCGGCTCGATCGGGCCGGGGTGTTTCTGGACTATCGGGCCGAGGCCCGCGAGCTGGTGGCACAGACTGAGCCGACGCTGATTGGCCTGCGTAATCGTGATATTTCGCCCGCAGATTTTGCCGATCTGATCGACACCCAGATCGCGGCGACGTTGAGCACGGGGACGCTGCACACCTTTGAGTATCAGCTCGAGATTCCCTATCAGGGCGTGCGCGATTATGAAGCGCGCATGGTGCCCAGCGGTGCAGACGAAGTGGTCAGCATTGTCCGTGACATCACCGCGCGCAAACAATCTGAGGCGCAAATCCGGCAGCTGAATGCCGAACTGGAGAATCGCGTGGCGCAGCGCACGGCCCAGTTGGCCGCCGCGAACGATCGGTTGTTGGATCTCGATCGGTTGAAGAGCAAATTCGTGTCCGATGTGTCGCATGAACTGCGTACACCCATCACCAGTCTGTCCTTGTTCATCGATCTGCTGGAACGTGGTAAGCCGGAGAAACGTGAGCGGTACGTGGCGGGCCTGAAAGATCAAATGGCGCGGCTGCACAAGCTCATCAATGACATCCTCGATCTTTCGCGGCTGGAACGCGATCGGGACGAGGGCGGCCGTTCGCCGGTGGACATCAATTCGATCGTCGAACACGTCAGTGCGATGGAACGACTGACGGCGGAAGCCGCGGGTTTGATGTTGACGTGCGAAGTGGCCGATAACCTGCCGGCGGTTGTCGCGCGGCCCGATCAGCTGACGCGCGCCCTCACAAACCTGGTGTCCAATGCCATCAAGTACACGCCCACTGGTGCGGTGCGCGTGCAGACGCACGCGCAGGATGGGCGCGTGTGCATCGAGGTGTGCGACACCGGGCGCGGCATTCCGGCTGACGAATTGCCTCACTTATTCGAACGATTCTATCGCGGACGCGACGTGTCTCAATCCACCATTCCGGGCACGGGGCTGGGC
>JAGOBP010000440.1 GCA_017999195.1 Thermoflexales bacterium | reverse complement strand
GAATATCAAGCACGGCATAGGGTTCAGGATCATTCGCCAACTGCGCGTGAAAGGCCGAAGTCTTCAGCGGTGCGATGGTGGGATACGGCCAGCCCAGGTATTCAAAGAGGATCAGTGCGCCAACGCCTAGGCCAAGCAGTGTTTGCGAGCGGGGCCGCTTAAGTCGGCTTAGCACATCGTTCGTGCCAAAGGCCACCAACATCGCCAGCGCCAGCGGCAGCAGCAAATTATATCGATCGGGCGACCGCAGCGTGTTGAGCGGAAACGTGTCGCCGACGAGCGCATACGGCAATTTGATATTTTCATAGGCCACACCGTTCACGCGCAAGAACGGCCCCAGCGCCATGATGAACAAAAACAAGCCCACGGCAATCCACGGCACCGATCGGCGCTTCGCCTTCAGCGCCCCCCAGATCGACAGCGCCAGCACGCTGTAGCCCAGGAACGGCATCCACGCTTGATTCTTGACGAAGTTCAGATACAGCGGTTGCACCAGCGCACCAAAAACGGGATGATACGTCATCGGCACGAAGTAGGCCGCCAGATCCGTTTGCCCCCACGTTTGTTCATCCGCGATCAACGTATCGGGCGAACCTGCTTCCGTAAATAACTGAGCCGCCGGGAGAACGATCGGCAGCGAAAGGATCAAGCCGAGCGCTCCGGCGATGATCAACCGCCCGATCGCGCCACGCGCCCAATCGCGCCGCGCGACAAGCCAATCGACGGCGACGAAGATCGCAAAGACCACGCCACCCAGCACGAGGAATTGCAGGCGCGTGGCCGTAATCAAGCCAATGATCAAGCCAATGATGATGGCATTGCGCCAACGACCTTCACGCACAGTCTTGAGCGCAAACAAGGCTAATAAAGGAAACCACTGCACGCTGGCCAGGCTGACGTGGCCCAGCGATTGTGAGAAGTGATAGGGCGCAAAGGCAAAGACGAGGCCCGCAATGAGACTGGGAATTAGGGCTTGGCGATTGGTGCTTGGACTTCCTGATCCCTGATTGACCAAATACTCCGCCAACAGAAACATCGTGTAGCCGCTAAGGATGAAGGTCAGCAGAATGGTGAGGTTGTACGCGGCAATGTCGCCGACGAGCGCGGCCAGCGGAATCCAAAGGAGGGAGTTATAGAAACTTAGCGAGTGCGCGGCCAGACTGACGCCGACCGGATAGAATTGCAGCGGCGTAAACAGGATGTCTTGCCCATGCTGCAAGGCATAGCGTGTCCACCAGTTATCCCACTGAAACACCCACAGGTCTTCATTATTACCGGCGTAGTGGGTGCCCAGCTGCGTGATCAGCGGCCAGGTCATGATCAACGCGAGGACGGTATAGAAGAGGAGAATCAGCGCGTGACGGCGGAGAGCAGACTTCATGCGACGTTCACTTCAAGCGGAGCAGAGGGAGCGATGGCGGGATTGTGAGACGGAGAGAAACTCTCTCACACTCTGTCCCTCTAGCGCTCGGTCTCTCCGTCCGGCTGGCTGTGCTGCACAACTTCGCGCACCACGTAAATCGATTTGCCTTGCGATTCGTAATAGGTGCGCATCTGCATCTCGGCCATGAAGCCAAAGAACAAGAATTGCACGCCGATAATCACCAACATCACGCCCAGCCACAGCAGCGGACGGTTGCTCAACAGCGCGTTTTCGAAGATCTTAAGCGCGGCCAGGTACAGCAGGATCAAACCGCCCAGACCGCTGGTGATGATGCCCACACTGCCGAACAGCCGCATGGGCTTGCCCTGAAAACTCAGCAGAAAGGTCAGCGTAAACAGATCCAGAAAGACCCGGAAGGTGCGCGAGAAACCGTACTTGCTCTTGCCAAACTTGCGCGCGCGATCTTTCACCGGCACTTCGGCCACTGTCACGCCCATCCATGAAGCAAAGGCTGGGATGAAGCGATGCATATCGCCATACAACTTGATCGTTTTGGCGACACGCCAGTCGTACGCCTTGAGCGAACAGCCCGAATCGTGCAGGAAGATGCCGGTGCTGCGCACGATGATACGATTAGCCACCATCGACGGGATGCGGCGCGTAATGAGCGGCTCTTTGCGCGCCTGCCGCCAGCCCGAGACGATGTCGTAGCCTTCGGCCATTTTGTCCAGCAGCAAGGGAATGTCGGCGGGATCGTTTTGCCCGTCGGCGTCGATGGTGATCACGGTCGCGCCGCGTGCCTGCTCGAAGCCCGCCGCAAAGGCCGCCGTCTGCCCGAAATTGCGCCGCAGACAGACCGCCACCACATGCGGATCGGTCGCGCTGAGTTGCTTCATCACGCGCACACTATCGTCGCGGCTGCCGTCATCCACCGCGATGATTTCATACGTCTTGCCCAACGCGCGCAGCACGGCGGTTAATTCGGCATGCAGGCCGGGCAGCGATTCCGCTTCGTTGTAGACAGGAATAACGATCGAGATGTCGAGGGTGGGTGTGTCCATCAAACCAACCACAAACCAAATTGAGAGTTTGAGTATGAAATGACCCGACAACTCGGTCGGGTCAGCGACGGCGATTATATCATGCTTAACCTAAACGAGTGATCACGGCGAAGGGGTGACAAAGGACAGTGGACAAACTCCGGTCAGCTTGTTGTATAATCGAACTACTTTTCTCAAGGAAGGCTCCGCATCTATGCCACAAACTTGTTAACCCGATTTGACCTCGACTTAAACACGCCTTGAAGTTCAACCCGTATGCTCGTAACCTGGTAGCAACCGATCTGCCCGACGTTTCACTTACACCCCAAGGAGGCAATTGCATGAAGCAAAAATCTGCATTGATGGCTAGCGTGATGGCGGCCCTATTGATTGTCGGCGCCGTGCTGATGTTGACGTCACAGCCGACGCAAGCCGCAGCCGGTGTCGATGCCCCGGCCCGAGCGGCCACGGCATCAACGGTGTTGTTGGCCGAAAATTTTGACTATGGGCTCGTCACCGGCAATTTGACCACGACCAGTGGCGGCAACTGGGCCAACCACTCGGGCGCTTCGCCGTATGTTGGCTACACGACCACTAACTTATCGATGGCCGGTTATGGCTCATCGGGGGTGGGTGGCGCGGCGACGATTCTGACCAACGGCGCAGAAGACGTCAATCGGGTTTTCATCACGCAGACGACCGGTTTGGTTTATTTCTCTGCATTGGTGAATGCTTCTACGGCAGGTGGAGGCGGGGCTTATTTCTTGCACCTGAAAGACGCCAGTACCAATTTCCGGGCGCGCGTTTTTGCCCGCAATAGCGGCAGTGCACTTCAATTTGGTCTGGATGTTACTGGCACAGGTGTCTATGCCAGCGGAACCTACAGCTACAACACTACCTACTTGCTGGTCGGTAAGCAAAATCTTGACACTGGTGCGACTGCCTTGTATGTGTTGGACAGTTTCAGTGCAAGCGAACCCGCTACGCCAATTGTGTCCTTCACGACCGGCACGACAGTTACAGTGCGTGCGGTGGCCATACGACAGTCCACCGGCGGCCCGTCGGCCGTCATCGACGGCGTACGTGTCGCTAATACTTGGGAAGATGTGGTGGGTGTGGCAGCCGCTCCTGAAGCCGATCTCGGCCTCACCAAAGACGGTCCGGCCACGGCCACGGCTGGTCAGGCCATCACCTACACGCTCACCCTGTCCAACATCGGCACGGCCACGGCGACCGGCACCATCATCACGGACACCTTGCCCACCGATGTAAACTTTGTCACCTATACCACCGCGCTGCCGGTCAATAGTTTCACGCATAACGGGCAGGACTTGATCTGGGATCTGGGCGATGTGCCCACGACGACGGTGAATGCCACCATTGGCGTGCAAGTGCTTGTCTCGCCTTTGTTGGCCAATGGCTCATCGTTCACCAACACGGTCACGGCTTCCACTACGTACACTGAGCCGAATCAGGCCAACAACATCGATAGCGTTACCACGTTCATCGGCGCGCCTGATATGTCCATCGTCAAGACTGGCCCGGCCAGCGTCAACGCCGGTGACACGTTTACCTACACACTGGCCTACTCCAATTCCGGTACGACCGACGCCATCGGCGTAGTGCTGACAGACACGTTGCCGGCGGCGCTGGGCTTTGGCAGTGATTCGGCGGGCGGCGCTTTTGTCGACAACAGCGTCGTCTGGTCGTTGCACGATGTGCCGGCGGCCACGGGTGGCACCATCGTGCTGACAGTAACTGCTT
>JAGOBP010000439.1 GCA_017999195.1 Thermoflexales bacterium | reverse complement strand
GGATGTAGTAGATGTGCCCGGCCTCACCAACCAAGGCGTACCTGTAACACACTTTGCGATCTCCCCGCAGGGCAACAAAATCGCATTGTGGGGCGGAAATCTTTGGCTCGTGGAACTATCGAAATAGTCGAACCTTCATCTGATGAGGCTTCTCTTTCAACGAGGTATTCTCATGACTGAACAATATTCTCCCAAGCGCGCATTGGTTCTATCGGGCGGCGGCGGACGCGGCGCTTTCCAGGTCGGCGTGATCGAGCAACTCGAATCGATCGGCTGGAAACCCGACATCATCATTGGCACATCGATCGGCTCGATGAACGCCGCCGTCTACGCGGTGGGCGGCTTGCCGCGCCTGCAATATATGTGGGAATCCATCCGCACGCGCGATATGCAGCGGGTGCTGCGTCGGCCGCCATGGCACAGCTTGTTCGATCGGACGCCGTGGAAACGCACCTTGGAGAAGTACGTGCCCGAAAACGAGTTGGCTAACGTCAAACAACCGTTGTATATGGTTGCGACAGACATCACCACGGGCCATGCCACGGTATACACCAATGGCGAAAAACCCGCGCGCAATAAAGGGCTGTATCAAAGAGTCAGCGCGTTGAACCATGCCCATCTGCTGGCCAGTTCCAGCATTCCGTATCTCTACGAATCCATCCCCGTACAGGGCAATCAGCACTGGGACGGCGCGGTCATGTATAATTCGCCCCTGCGGCCCGCCATCGATGCGGAAGCGGCTGAGATTTTGATGGTGCTGTTGTCGCCCTATCACAAACTCGAAGAGAACGATCCGCGCCCGATGGTGCAGCGCAGCGCGCTGCCGCCGCAACCGCCGGGCCTCATCGGCTCGATCGGGTATGTGCTGGACCTGGCGCTGATCGGCACGTTTGAGAATGACTTTGAAGAGCTGCGCAAGGTCAATCGGCGCGTGCATCAGGGCCGATCAGCTGAAGCCGATCACAAGGAAGTGCGCGCGGCCGTCATCGCGCCCGACGATTGGATCACGCCGCTAGACATCATCCGCTATTTGCCCGCGCGAATTCGTATCTTGCGCGAACAGGGGCGGCTGGCGACACAGGCCACCTTCAAGCGCATTGCGCGGCTGGGCTGGGATTCGTTGTACGGCGTTGATGAGTAATCGGTAATCCGTGCTCGGTAACTGGTCAATCGGTAACCAGTTGACCAATCACCGAGCAACCAATTACCACTCTACAAATCTACCAACTGACCACTCTACTCACCACAGGAGTTAACATGAACATTCTCGTCACCGGCGGGGCAGGCTACATCGGCAGTCACGTTGTGGAAGAACTATGCAATGCAGGCGAAAACGTCGTTGTCTTTGACAACCTGTACACCGGCCATCGCGAAGCCGTGGATGCGCGGGCCGAATTTGTGCTGGGCGATCTGGCCGATATCAACGCCGTCAAGCAGGTGTTTGATACGCATGCCTTCGACGGCGTGATGCACTTCGCGTCATACACGCTGGTGGGCGAGAGCATGCAGAAGCCCTTCCTGTATATCGGCGACAACGTGACCAATGCGCTGAATCTGCTACGCACAATGGTCGATCACGACGTAAAACGCTTCATCCTGTCATCCACGGCTAATTTGTTCGACGATCCGCTCAAGATGCCGATTGATGAGAAGGAACGCATCGTGCCGGGCAGCCCCTACGGCGAATCCAAGTTCATCATCGAGCGGCTGCTGCACTGGATGGATCGCGTGTATGGCCTGCGCTTTGCGGCGCTGCGCTATTTCAATGCGGCGGGCGCATCGCCGACGGCCAATCGGGGCGAAGATCACGCCATCGAGACGCACATCATTCCGTTGGTGTTGCAAACAGCATTGGGCCTGCGCGAAAAGATTATGATTTTCGGTGATGATTATCCTACACGCGATGGCTCGTGCGTCCGCGATTACGTCCACGTCAACGATCTGGCGCAGGCGCACATCCTGGCGCTGAGGGCTTTGGACAAGGGCAGCCGCACGTATAACCTGGGTAACGGCGAAGGCTACTCTGTGAAGGAAGTCATCGACGCCGCGCGCAAGATCACGGGCCTGCCCATCAAAGCCGAAGTCGGTCCGCGCCGCCCCGGCGACCCCGCCACCTTGATCGCGGGCAGTGAGACCATCCGGCGCGAACTGGGCTGGCAGCCGCGTTTCGCCTCGCTGGAGAGCATCATCGGCACGGCGTGGGCGTGGCATCAGGCGCATCCCAAAGGCTATCAGTCTTGACGATTGACTACCGCGACACGCACGACATCGATCTCGATCAACTGGCGACACTCTTCGATGCGGTGGGCTGGCAACGGCGCACGGGAGACCGCACCCGATTGGCCCAGCTGGTTAGCGGCTCGTTGTGGGTCGTGTCGGCGTGGGACGGCGATGGGCTGGTGGGCTTTGCGCGCGCCATTTCCGATGGGGCCTTCAACGCCTACATCAGCACCGTCGCTGTTTTGCCCGCGTATCAAAAACGCGGCATCGGGCGCGAGTTGGTGCGCTGCCTGATGGACGGGCGAGAGGGCATTCAGTTTGTGCTGCACGCCAACGAACGCGCCTATCCGTTTTATCTGCATATCGGGCTGGATTTTCAGCCGTTTGACAACGTGCTGATGCGGCCCCGAAAATACTAAAGACCTCACGCCAAGAAGCAAAGGGGCAAAGTTTTAAGGCTTTTCTTTGCCGCTTTGTGACTTGGCGTGAGTACGATACTTTATGCGCATTGTACTCAACGGCTGGTTCATCGATCAACCTCATACCGGCAGCGGACAATATCTGCGGCAGTTGTGCCAACAGCTGCCGCGTGTTGCGCCTCAACATGAGTACGCGCTGATCGTGCCGCACCGCAACTCATTTGAAGTCATCGATCTTGACGCGCACACGGACCTCCAATCTCCAATTTCCAACTACCGCAAAGTCCTCTTTGAGCAAGACCTTGTGCCGCGCGCCGCGCGCGCCTACCGGGCCGATCTGATCCATGTGCCCTACTGGGCGCCGCCGCTGCGTTCGCCCGTGCCCATCGTCGTCACCATTCACGACATTATTCCGTTAGTGCTGAAAGAGTATCGTGGCGGGCCACTGGTGCGCGCTTATACCGGCTTGATCAGTGCGGCAGTACAAGGGGCCACGCTGATTCTTACTGATTCGGTAGTTAGCCGCAACGACATCATCTCCCGATTGAACATATCAGCCGAGCGCGTGCGCACGATCTATCTGGCTGTGGAGCCGAAGTTTACGGATCGCGTCGACCCGATCGACTATGCGGCCTTGCGAAAGAATCACGATCTGCCTGAAGATTACGTGCTCTACCTGGGCGGCTTCGATGCGCGCAAGAACATCGAGGCGGCGCTGCAAACGTACACCTGGGCGCAGGACGCATTGGGCGAAAGTTTCCCGCTGGTGATTGCAGGCAACCTCCCCGATCGGCACGATGGCTTCTTTCATGATCCGCGCGTGATTGCGAAGCAGATTGAAGTAGAAAACGTCGTGCGCTTCATCGGGCCGGTAGCCGAAGACGATAAGGTCGCGCTCTATCAACAAGCCCGCGCGTTTTTGTATCCGTCGATCTATGAAGGCTTTGGCTTGCCCGCGCTGGAAGCGTTAGCCTGCGGCGTGCCTGTCGTCGGATCGAATGCCTCATCCATCCCCGAAATCGTCGGTGATGCGGGGATGCTGGTTGATCCGCACGACGCGCGGGCGATGGCAGGCGCACTCATCGCGGTGTGCACGGAAGACGCGCTGCATGACGAACTCAGCGCACGGGCGCTGACGCAGGCGGCCAAATTCTCGTGGGAGAAGTGCGCGCGGGAGACGGTGGCGGCGTATGAAGCAGTGACGAGTGAAAAGTGACAAGTGATGAGTGAACGTAGTGCGTACTGCGTACTGCGTAATGCGTGGTGTGCATGTCAAGCCTCAAATCAGCAGTTAGCAATCATAAATTAGCCATTCTAGACAGCTTGTTCGGCTTCGTTTTTTTCCTTGTCTACTTCTCTACTTGTCTCCCCTCTGTCCTGCCCGCCGATAATGGTGAATTTCAACTGGTCGCGTGGAAGTCGGGTATCGCGCACCCGCCCGGTTATGCGCTGTACACCCTCGTTGGTTGGCTGTTTTCGCGCTTGTTCGCTTCGCCCGCTTTCGCGCTGAATCTGCTTAGCGTGCTGCTGGCGTCCATCACGCTCGTCGTCGTCAGTCGCACCGT
>JAGOBP010000438.1 GCA_017999195.1 Thermoflexales bacterium | reverse complement strand
GTCTTGTAGCGCGGCCCAAAGGTCAACACCAGGTGGTTCCACTTGTTTGCCAACAGCACGGTTTCAGTGGTGGTGTTGGACACCCATAGGGGATGGTTGGTCACCGTATCGATGGTACCAAAGCCAAAACGCACCCGGCGGCCGACGTTTTGCAGTGTGGGATAAGCATCGGGATTGCCCGCCGCGTAACCCACAATGCTTTGAACGTGCGGCGGCATCCACCCGAAGCGGGCGTAGGGCGTGGTGCTATAGGTACGCACTTCCACGGAGACGGTGTGAAGGCCGGCGGTATTGATGGTAAAGACTTTGCCGTTGGGCTGCCACCAGCGACCAGCGGTTACGGATGTCGCGATTTCGACGTTATCGATGGACAGCATGACGGTGTCACTGGCGCCGAAGTCGCCATAGAACGTGTACTTGCCCGGCGCAAACTCAAACTGGCCGGTCCAACGTCCGCCGAAGCCGCTGGGCCACTGATTGGGCGTGGCCTGATAGTTGATCAAATACGTGCCGCTAATGGAGTTATCGGTGTCGATGGAGGGCACGGTCCAGTTGGCGCAGCCGGTGGTGATGGGATAGCCGCTGGGCGGATTGAAGTAGGTGGTCATGTTGCAGGCCGCCGAGACCGGCTCGCCTTGCGCGATGGGTTTGACCCAGGCCGCCAGCGTGAACTGTCCGTCGCTCAAGTTAAGGCTGGGCTGCGGCCTCACCGCAAAGTAATCGGCTCCGTCGAAGTTGGCCGCGCCTTGCCCGGAGATGCCGGGGGCGGCACTGGGGCATGTGGTGCCGGAACATTCCACCTGATTGGCAAAGCCCGACGAATCGAGATTCATCAAAGAGTTGGCCAGGCTTTCAAATTCCAGGTGCAACACGGGCTGGTTGTACAAGGTGCGAATTTCGGCCAGATCCAACGCGCGCGCATAGAGGCGTACATCGTCCAGATTGCCCTTGTAGAAATTGCTGTTGTTGAAGGCGCGGCCCAGCACCGCCGCTGTCGTCGCCGTGCCCGAGATGGGCTGCGCATTCAATCGGCTGGCAATGAGTTCGCCGTTCAAGTAGATGGCTTGTTCCCCGGCGGCCTTATCGTAACGGAAGACCAGGTGATACCAGTTATTCAGGCGCAGGGTGGGCGTGCCCGTCAGCGTGGTCGAGTGCATGATGAAGGCGGGCTTGCCGCTGCTCAGTTCCAGACGCAGGGCATTGGTCCCAGCGGCACGATCGATCGCCAGCAGGGTGCGCGTCGATGACGTGTCCGTGGGCTTGACCCACAGCGACGCCGAGAAACTGCTGTCATACAGGCCCAAGCGCTGCGTGTTGGACAGGGTCACAAATTGCGAACCAGCAAAGGCCAGGCCGTAATCGAAGTAACCCGTGGCCTGCCGTGTGGGGCAGGTATTGGTCGCGCACGAACCATTGGCCGGAGTGGTCTGACCAGAATAATCGGTGAACGTGGTGGCCGTAAGCGGTTCATTCAGTTTCAGCCACAACTGCGCGTAATCGGCCTGTTCGCGCCAGTTGGTGATGGCGGCCTGCGCGGCTTGCGTCAGGCTGATGACGCCGCTTGCGGCAGCCGAATCAACCATCAGCGTGCCAGTGAGGGCCGTCTGCGCCAGCGGCGGCAGGACAATCGTTTGCGGCGCGATCACCGGCCCCAACACGGCGGCCGGTAAAGACCCGATCGACCACAAGCCCTGCGCGTACCGATCCATCAACTTGTTGCCGAGGGTGGACGTGTACTGCACCGACGCGCCCGGCATCAGATAGCCATCGTCGGGATTGAATTGGCCCAGGCTGGCGGCCTGTACTTCGTTGGCGGTCAGTGCCCGCGCGTAGATCGCCACATCATCCAACCCGCCGTTGAACGTGTCAGTGAGCGTCGCACTGCCCGCCGACGTGCCCGCCCCGATGAGGAGGACATCATCCCGATCGGGATTCAGGCGCAGATTTCGGGTGGAACTGCCTGCGCTAAAGTAGCGTGTCCCGTCGGCAAAGAAATTCACTTCAGCCGGGGAGACGGTGACTGCGACGTAAGTCCAGCGGTTGAGTTGGATGTTCGTGTTGGCGGTGAACGTATTCACGCCGTACAAATTGAGATACAACGAGCGGCCCGACAACCCGAAACTGAAGCCGTTGTCGCTATTCGTGCGCGCCGTCGAGACGATGGCTTGCGTCAGGCCAAATTGCGCCGTCGGATAGACCCACGCGCCGATGGTGTAATCGGTGACGCGCTCATTCAACGGGCTGTGCGCCACGCGCAAGACATCGCTGCTGAAGACCGGCGCTCGATCGTAACGCCCGCCCTGGCCGCTGACGGGACAGGTGTTGGCGCTGTCGCTGCACAGGGCCGTGTGACCATTTCCGGACGCATCGGTAAAGGTAGTCGCGCCCGCCGCTTCATCCAGCCGCAGCAACAACTGCGGCGCGCCGACTTCATGCACGCCCGTTTGCATGGCCAACACTTGCGGATCAGACATCACCTTGGGATTGAAGCCAAAGGTCCGCTCCTTGAAGTCACTCAGTGTGTCCCAATCCTGATCGGCCGCTAGCGGATCAGACACGACCCAGGTGCGCAGCTGTGCGCCACTAGACGCGATGGCGTAGACATACTGCCACCCGATGATCTCTTCTTGATCCGTCAGGCCGTCGCCGTCGGTGTCCTTGCGATTGGGATCGGTGCCCAGCCGCAATTCTTCTGGATCGCTTAAGCCGTCAGCATCGGAGTCCAGCAGCGTGGGGCTGGTGCCGTGCTGGAATTCGTAACTATCGGACAGCGAGTCGCCATCGGTGTCCCACAGCGCGTCGTTGGGATCGCCGCCGCCTGCGGCCTGATTGATCAGCGTGTCGCCGTCGAAGTCCAGCTGGCGCGCAAACATCGGCGCATCAGCGGCCTGCCCCCAGGCCAGACTTACGCCACCGTCCTTGCCCACCGGCGTATAAAAGTCATCGAGCGTAGCCGGGAACACATCCAGCAGGAAGCGCTCACCAAAGTCAAAGTTGTTCGTCGAGCGGTCCGTCCGCACGTAACAGATTGGCGTCCAGCACACAAACGGCAGCACAAACGGCGGCGGGCACAACGAACCCCACAAAAGCGTGTTCGGAATTGCCACGCATTCCTGCATCGGCGCAGCCACGCCTTCGGTCAAGAACAGTTGGGGATCGCGATTGATGCCCGCTTCCGGCAGCGCCAGTTGACTGCTGGTCACAGTAGGCGTGATGTACGCCTGATCTTGAGTGCCCCCGCGATTGGTGTGCCCCGTCAGGATCCACTGATCGGTCATGGTGTCGCGCTTCAGATCGTTGTGGATGTCGGCATCGGTCGTTTGCCATTGATAGACAAACGTAGACGACTTTAAGTTGTTAGTATTGAATTGCCATGCATACGCCATCGATTTCCACTCGACGGGGATCAGTTTCGTGCCGCTCTTCCAGCCCTCGATCATTTCGTCCGTCGTCGGAATGACACTCTCTAATTTTATGGTGTTGGTCAAGTCGATCTGGTACGTGAGTTTGCTGCCCACCGCCAGGCCCTTTTCCGGCTGCACCAGGGTGTAATCGAATTTGCCGAATTGCAGGCGATCCGGGTCTTGCAACTCGATCATGATCGCCGAACTATAGATGCTCCACCGCACCAGTTCGGCGGCCAGACCGCTGATGCCCTTGCACAACCACTGGCCTACCGCATTGCCCTTCACATCGTAGCCCACGATGGCCGACGCGATGGCGCACACGGCCGAGATCACCGCATCGATGGCGCTGATAATCGCCACGATGACTTGTCCCACCACGGGGATCAACGAGATGACAAACAAGATCACTGCCACAATCGCATAAGCGATGGCTTGCGCAAACACCAGATTGGCGGCCGCGCTGCCGAATTTCAGGTGGCCGGTGACCAACGTCGCGATGGCGCACCCAAAGGCCACCAGCGTCCCGATGATCAAACCGATGACGGCGCAGACCATCGCCATGTTGGTCACCGCTTTCAGCGTATTCGTCGCGTATTGATAGATTGCATAGACCGCCAGCGATACCTGAACCACGGCCAGTGTCACGCTGATCAAAGTCGATAACATCAGCATGGTGTCCGCATAAACAAAGCCCACCACAATGGCCGTGATCAATGCGATGGCGGCCACCGTGATGCCGATCACCAGACCCACCTGCGCGCCGAGGGAGGATGGCAATTAGTCCAGCACTTTGCTGGAGACCGTTTGCAGC
>JAGOBP010000437.1 GCA_017999195.1 Thermoflexales bacterium | reverse complement strand
TCGTTGTACGCGCAGTACGGATTGTAGGCGTAGTTAAAATCGATCAAGAATTGGCCGCCCGCCGCCGGCTCAATGTCCAAATAACGGCCCGCGCCATACGTTTCTTCGGGCGCGGTGGCATCGACGAAGGGCAGAAAGAAGTAGTCATTTTCGGCGTCTTGATAGACCTGTAGCGTGGCCGCTTCGCCAGCCACCTCAAACGTGAATTGGCCGTACTTCAGGTATTCACGGGCGCTGCCGGTGCTGGTGATCATCGTGACCACCGGTTTGGGATCATTTTCCAGAACCGTGACCCACAAGCGCAGGGCCGGGTTTTCCGGGAAGTAGTGCAGGCCGTCAAAGTCGCGTTGCTGATCGGGGGTTAGGGGTGCTTGCCAATCGTGCTTGAAGTAGTCATCTTTCTGTTGGCGGAATTCAGTTAAGTTGGTCATGTACTTCTCCCGTAAACTTGGTTGCTTGAATTGTCCCACAAAAATTACCGACGTTACCGGCAAACAAAAAGCCCTTCAAATGTGAAGGGCTTTGCTGGCGGAGAGGCAGGGATTCGAACCCTGGATGACCCAAAAGAGCCATAACGGTTTTCGAGACCGCCCCGATCAACCACTCTGGCACCTCTCCGGGTTGGCGGCTCAAATTATACACGCGCCGTCATGATCGGTCAACTGGTTAATCGATGATGGCGCGATCCCCGCGCGACGGAATGGCCGCCAGCTTCACGCCGATCTTGCGCAGACCGTCCTGCAAGGCTTCCGCGGCTTCTGGTTCCGCATGGACGATGAAGGCGCGCTCGGGGCGGCGCGTCATGGCGCTGGCAAAATTGATCAGGTCAGAGTGATCGCCGTGGCCGCTGTAGCCTTCTAATTTCTTCACTTCGGCGCGCACTTCATACTCATCGCCCAGAATGCGCACGCGTTCCCAACCATCCAGAATCTTGCGGCCCAGCGTGTGTTCGGCCTGATAGCCGACGAACAAGACCGTGGTGCGCGGGTCTTCGATGTGATGCGCCAGATGGTGCAGCACGCGACCCGCTTCGCACATGCCCGACGCGGCGATGATGATGGCGGGCTGCTTGGATTCATTCAGCGCCTTGGACGCTTCCGTGTCTCGCACGTAAGTCAGCCGCGACCAGCCAAACGCATTGCCATCCGGATCGCGATCGATGAAAGTGCGAATCTCTTCATCGTAGCATTCCGGGTGCATACGGAAAACTTCGGTGACGTTGATGGCGAGCGGGCTGTCCACGTAGACGGGCAGATCGGGGATGCGTTTTTCATTGACCAGATGCTGCAAATCATAAACCACTTCCTGCGTGCGGCCCACGGCAAACGACGGAATGATCACGATGCCATTGCGTTCATACGTTTTCACGATGACTTGCGCCAATTCTTCGCGCGCATCTTCGATCGGTTTGTGGTAGCGGCCGCCATACGTGCCTTCCGTAATCAGCACATCGGCTTCGTCCACCGTTTCAGGATCGCGCAAGATGGGCAGGTGCTTGCGGCCCAGATCGCCGGTAAAGACCAAGCGGCGTTTCTTGCCGCCTTCTTCGTAATCGACGACGACTTCCGCCGAACCTAAAATGTGGCCCGCATCGCGGAAAGTAACCTGCACGCCGGGGAACGGCTCAAACGCCCGATGGTACTCATACGCGACAAAGTGCGACAGGGCATGCGTGGCGTCCCGCTCCGTATAGATGGGCTTGACGAAGGGCAGGCCGCGCTCGGCATTGCGCTTGTTGATGAAGCGCGCGTCGCTTTCCTGGATGTTGGCCGAATCGCGCAGCATGACGGCGGCCAGATCGCGCGTGGCCGAGGTGCAATAGATTGCGCCTTCGAAGCCGCTCTTGGTCAGCACCGGCAGCACGCCCGAATGGTCCATGTGCGCGTGCGAGAGCACACAGGCATCGACCGACTTGGCGTCGAAGGGCAGTTGACTGTTGCGCTCATTAGCGATCTCGCGTTTGCCTTGAAACAGGCCGCAATCCAGCAACAATCGTTTGCCGTTGAGGGTCAACAGATGCATCGAGCCGGTGACGGTGCGGGCCGCGCCCCAGAATTGAATTTGCATGACAAACTCCTAATTCGTAATACGTACTGCGTAACTTACCTTACGCATTACGAATTACGCATTATCCCTTCTTCAGCACTTCAACAATCGCCGCGCCATACGTCTGCCGGCGCCACGGGCCAAACCACTCTTGCGTCGGCAGCGCCTCGACCGTGCGGGGATGGCGTTGGGCCAGATCCATCAAGATGGCATTACTCACGATCACGTCGGGTTCCACGCCACGCTGCGCGGCCACCTGTTTGCGCCAGGCGCGCAGGCGTTCATAACGATCGATGACATCGGGATCAATCGAGGTGCGGCGCGGCGGCGTGGGTGTGGCGTCGTGCTGGCCGTGCGCAATGGCGGCGAGCAGGGCATTGCCGTAGCGTTGCAGTTGCCCCGGCGACATGCCTTCGATGTGCTGCATCTGCTCGACATTGCGCGGGGCCAGATCGGCCAGTGCCAGCAGCGTCTTGTCGCCAAACACCTTAAACGCCGGGCGATCCTGGCGGCGCGCTTCGCGGTCGCGCAAGATCAACAACTGCTTCAAAATCGCCTGCGCGCGCGCGCTTAAATCATAGACGCCTTTGACATGCCACAGGTCGTCGGGCGAAAAATCATGGCCGCGATAGATCGATTGGGCCAGATCGCCAAAGACCTCTTCGGCCTCAGTCAGCCGATCGCGCTGGCGCAGTTCCTCGGATTGCACCTCGTACAGTTGCAACAGATAGTGCGTATCAAAGCGGGCGTACGTTAAAGCGCCGGGTTCGATCGGGCGTTTGCCCCAATTGTGACGCTGCCATTTCTTGTCCAGCGTCACGTCGAATTTTTCGTTCAGAATGTCGCCCAGACCCACGCGCGGCCAACCCAGAATACGCGCAGTCCACATGGTGTCATACAGATTGGCAAACGTAAAACTGTAGTCGCGGCGCAGGCACATCACGTCGTACTCTGAGGCGTGAAAGATTTTTTTGATCTGCGGGGCCGCGAAGATCGATCGGAGCGGGCTGATGTCCAGATACGCCAACGGATCGATCAAGAAATCATCACCAGGGATCGAGATCTGGATCAAGCATACTTTTTCACGATAGACGAATAGACTATCGGATTCCGTATCGACCGCAATCGCCGGTTGGGTTTGCAACCGATCGATCAGCGCGGCAAGTTGGTTTGCTCGAGTAATGAGGTGGGGCGGATTTAAATGAGCCATTGAATGAATATGGTTGCCAATCCCAGAAAGAGTCCGAAACCGACGACGTCGGTGACGGTCGTGACGATGACGCCCGAACCCAGGGCCGGGTCGAGTTTGAGTCGTTTCAATACCAGCGGCACCAGTGCGCCCGCGATGCCGGCGGCCAGCATATTGCCGATCATGGCGACGCCGATGATCAGGCCCAGCAGCGGGCTGCCTTGCGTGATGAAGGCAAACGCGCCCACAGCCGCACCCACGGCCAGGCCATTGAGCGCGCCCACGCCCACTTCTTTCAACAAGATGCGCCAGACGTCGCGCAGTTCAATCTCGCCCAGGGCCAGGCTACGCACGACCACGGTCAGGGCTTGTGTACCCGCATTGCCGCCTTGCCCGGCCACAATGGATTGAAACGCGGCCAACACGGCCAGTTGTTCGATGGTGTGCTGAAACAGGTTGATGACACCCGCCGCCAAAAAGGCCGTAAGCAAATTGACGTACAACCACGGCAGCCGCCGCCGCACTGAGATGCGCACCGGGCCGGTGACGCGCTCTTCATCGAGCACGCCGCCCAGGTGCAAGATGTCTTCACTGGCCTCTTCTTCGATGACATCGACGACGTCGTCGTACGTGATCACGCCCAGCATGTGGCCACCCTCATCGACGACGGGCAGGGCCAACAGGTCGTACTTGGACATGACGTGCGCGACTTCTTCTTGATCGGTCCCGGCGCGCACCGTGATCGGGTCGGGATTCATGATGTCGCCGATGATCATCTGCGGGTCGGCGATGATCAAGCGGCGCAGCGATAAGACGCCGCGCAGTTGCTGCGCCTGATTGACCACAAATAAATAGTACGTGCTGTCGTCGCTGGGCTGCCACGCGCGCAGCGCCGCGATCGATTCCTGCGCCGTCATGCGCTCGCGCAGCAGCAGGAACTCCGACGTCATCAAGCCGCCGGCCGAATCGTCGGCGTGCAGCAGC
>JAGOBP010000436.1 GCA_017999195.1 Thermoflexales bacterium | reverse complement strand
GGCTGCTCGTCGGCCAGCAATGTTTCGGCGGTATAGCCCGTCAACACTTCGCAGGTCGGGCTGAGGTAAGTGAGGCGGCCCGCCGTGTCCAGCGCAAAAATCAAATCGCGCGAGGTTTCGATGAGCACGCGGTAACGGTCTTGCGCTTCGGCCAGATCGCGCTGAATGCGCCGCACGCGCAGCGCGGCTTGCACGCGCGCCAGAATTTCGCGCTGCGTAAACGGCTTGGTGATGTAGTCGTCCGCGCCGACATCCAGCCCGCGCACGATTTGCTCCGGGTCGCCCAAGGCGGTGACCATGAGGATCGGCAAATACGGCCGGTTCAGATCGGTGCGAATGCGCTGGCAAACTTCCAGACCGTCCAGCCCGCCGGGCAACATCACGTCCAGCAACACCAGATCAATCTCGGGATGCTCAGCCAGCAGGCGCAGGGCTATTTCGCCATTGGCGGCGCGCAGCACACTGTAACCGATGCGCGTTAACATGGTCTGCAGCAGATCAAGCTGCAAACGATCATCGTCAACCGCGAGGATGGTAGTGGGCGTGGTCATAAAACCTCGAGGGCGATTATATCATCCTCAAAGGCACGCGCAAGCGGCAATCAAGTTACAGTGTGGTTAAGGGTGGGCGGAGTTGGCAAGCGCCGAGTGGTAAAGGGGTGAATTGGGTGACGCGTCGAGCGGGTCGCGGCCGACGAGCCAGCCAGCAATTCTCAATTTGAACGAGGAGCCAGCATCCCCAGATGCGGGTTAGGGTTGATCCGGCGTCTGGGGACGCCGGACTTCGCTCTACAAGTCAAATTGAGAATTGTTGACCTTCTGGGCTGCCTTCAGTGTGACATCAGTGAAACGTGACCCAGCCGTACTGGTTGGTGAGGCCATAGCTGTCGCCCGGGCCATAGACATATATATACCAGCCGTACTGGACCCCCGTTGTAAAGCCCGCGGGCAGGCTATTCAGCGTGTAAGTTGCAGCGTAGCCCAGTTGAGGTGTACGGAACAACACGGCTTCGTTGGGCTTGAACAACTCCAATACATAGTTGTCCGATGGCGATCCAGTGCGCAGCTGCCATTGAAAGGTGATCGGCAGGCCGACGTTCGCATGATTTGCCGGTAAAAGATAGACCATCTCGGCCAGTTCAATGTCGCCGCCTGCCAGCACTTGTCCCGCTGTATACGCATAAATACTAGACCCGGTCCATTGATTCAGGAAACGGGTGTCATTGGCGGTGTTTCTAAACCTTACCGAATATTTCTGGTCACTGTTCAGGCTGACCGCCGTTGTGAACTGATAACGTCCCCCCAGTTGGGTCGAGGCATAGAGTGTTTCCCACGAATTGCTGAACCAACTGTTGCCCGCTTTATGCCATAGCACCAGTTGAATCTCCACGCCGTCGAGCGGCGCGCCTTGATAGGTGATTTGTCCATAGATTCCGGCTGGCGGCAAAACCAAATAGTTGGACACCAGCGGCAGATAAGCCGTAAATGCCGGAGTAAAGGTAATGTCAGCCGTATACGCCAGCCCCGCCGTTTTTGCCTTTTGAACGACGAGCGGCGCGACATGCGCGCGGGCGGTTTCAGCCGACAGTTCATTGGCCTGAGCATTCGACCCGGGCGCAATCGCCAAACCGACAAGCAACATCACACTACCAATGACCATCAGTAGCCAACTTGATTGCTGTTGTTTCACGCTTCGCTCCTGCCAGACCATAAGTGTGCAATCGATGACCGCTCGCATGACACGCTGCTCGGTTACCCCCATACTATATGCCCGGCGATTGGACGGCGTCAATACGTGTCTCTGCGTGCCTGTGGAAAACACGTCAAAGTCAGGACATCCGTCACTGCTGGCGCATGACAAATGACCGCGCCTCATGATATACTAACCCCGTTCGATATTACTCCTGCCAACAACCTAAATCACCATGCCCGATTTTATCAATCCGCTCATCGATCCCGGTTCTGAATTGGCCGACGTGCTCGACGCTATTCTGCGCGATCTGGCGCAGGTGGTGGACTTTGAGCACGTGCGCATCTTGCTGTTGCCGTCGGTGCTGGACGTGCGTCGCGGCTCAGCTGACACCGATGAAGACAACCGCCTCGTCACCGTGCGCGATCTAGGCTCGTTGTCGACGCTGCTGGCCACGCTCGATCCGCTCCCGCTCGATCGGTATCCGCTCAATCGGCTGCTAATGACCATGCAGAAACCGATCGTGATTTCCGATACCCAATACAGCGATCTGTGGGTGCGCGACGTCAAAGACAGTCTGTCCTTTGGCGGCGTGCGCGCCTGGATCGGTGCGCCCCTGGTTGTCAAAGGCGAATCGATCGGCGTGTTGACGCTGCACAGCAGCCTGCCGCAAAAATACACCGAGCGTGACGGTATCGTGGTCTTTGCCTTTGCCAGCCAGGCCGCCGAAGCGATCGATAAAGTGCGTCTGCTCGATCAAGCCCAAAGCCGTCTGCACGCGATGATGGCCCTGTACGATGCTTCGCTCGACGTGATCGGCCAATCGCAAGACCCCGATCGGTTGTTGCGCACCCTCGTGCGCCGCGCCGTCGATTTGCTGCAAGCCGAAGGCGGCGCGATCTATTTGCTGGAACCCGATCGCACGACGCTGCGTGTCGCCATCACGCACGGCTTTGCCGATGAATATGTCGGCGCGACGCTGGCCGTGGGGCAGGGGCTGGGCGGGCGCGTATTCGAGTCGGGGCAACCGCTCATCGTCAATGACTACCGGCGCTGGCCGGGGCGCGCGGCGCAGTTCAGCGCCGATCCGCGCTTCTCCGCCATTCTGGGCGTGCCGCTGCGCTGGAAAGACGATGTGCTGGGCGTGCTGGAAATTTTGGCCAATGCCGATCTACGCCGCTTCGGATCGCAAGACCGCTGGCTGGCCGAGTTGTTTGCCAATCAAGTGGCGATTGCCATGAGCAATGCGCGCCTCGTCGAATCGAGCCGCCGTCGTCTGGCTGAACTGGCCGCCTTGCGCGACATCAGTTTACAGATGACGTCCACGCTTGATCTCAACCAGGTGCTTGACGCCATTTGCGCGCATGTGCTGAGTTTGACCGGCGCAGAAGATACGCACATTTACCTGTGGGATGAAGCCCGCGAAATCTTCTCGTACTCGGTGGCCTTGTGGCGCTCGGGCGAGCGCAAGCCCGCTGTCACCCAGCCTCGATCGGGCGGCCTGACCGATCGGGTGCGGCGCAGCGGCACGGCCATGGTCATCGACGACGCACCTCGGCACGAACTATATTCCACGCCGGATGCGCTGCGCTGGGGCATTCAATCGATTGCGGGTTTTCCGCTCAAGCGCGCCAGCCGGGTGTTGGGCGTGTTTACGGTTGCCTTCCTTCAGCCCCATCACTTTGGTGAAGACGAACTGCGCGTGTTGAATCTCTTAGCCGATCAAGCCGCCATCGTGATCGAAAACGCGCGCCTGTATGAAGCGATGCAATCGGCGCTGGCCGATCGTGAGAAGACGCAGCAGGCGCTCATCCGATCGGAAAGTCTGGCGGCCGTCGGTCAGTTGGTGGCAGGCGTCGCGCACGAGTTGAACAATCCGCTCGCCAGTGTCAGCAGTCTGGTGCAGTCGGCATTGGAGACGATCGGGTTGCCGTACAGCCCGTCGTCCGAGTCGACGACTTCGCTGCCCGTAATCCGCCTCGATCGGATCAAGCCACTGTCGATTCCCGACATGATCGAGTTGACCGAAGATTTGGCCTTTTGCTTGAAGGAACTGCATCGCGCCAAGGGCATTGTGGCGTCGCTGCTTGATCTGTCGCGGCAATCATCGTCGTACACGGAAGAAGTGAGCCTGAGCATTGTGTGTCAGGATGCGCTGCGCATTCTGCAAAACAAACTCAAGAATTTGCCATTGGAAGTGGTTGAGACTTATGCGGACGATTTGCCCACGGTGCGCGGCAACTTCGCTAATCTGGGCCAGGTGGCGTTGAACATCATCGAGAATGCGGCCGAAGCGTTTGAGAAGAGACCGGGCCGCATCGAGGTGGGCACACGCTTCAATGTCGCCCGCGAGCGGGTGTGCTTCTATGTGACGGATAACGGCCCGGGCATTCCGGCGGACGTGTTAGCCAATATCTTTCATCCGTTCTATACTACTAAGCGAGTTGGCGTTGGCACAGGCTTAGGCTTATACATCTCGTATGAGATCGTCAAGAAGCATGGCGGCGAAATCGTCGTGGAGACGGAAGTGGGCAAAGGCACGAC
>JAGOBP010000435.1 GCA_017999195.1 Thermoflexales bacterium | reverse complement strand
CATTAGCCGTAACGCCCGTCATGATCTGGAATCGATCACCGGAGGCGGGCGTGAAACCGTTGGCTTTGTTGACGATCAACGTGCCGTCGATGGTGATGTTGCCCGGACTGGTGACGCCGTTGCGCTGCACGACGCGCATCACGCCGAAGTTGGACGCACTCGTCATGGTCACTTGCAGCGTGCCGGTGACGCTTTGCACGTAATAGTTTGTGACGGTCAGGAGGCCCGTCAACATGACCGTGCCGCCGCGATTCTCGATGCCGCCCGTGATGATGCCCGAACCGCTGAGCGCGCCGCCATACAAATAGATGGGATAGTTATCGAGGTTGCAGCACTTGGGCACGCCCGCCAGGCTGCCACCGGCCAATCGGGTGTGACCGGCGCGCTGAATGTAGTTGTTCCAGCGCACGTTCACCGCACCGCTGTTGATTTCCACTTGCCCGTAGTTGAAGAAATCGTAATCGATCTGCACACTGTTCAGGGCGTTGACGCGCAGCAGGCCCGTGTTGGTGAACGGCACGTTCGATGTGCCCAGCGTGACCTGCGAGGCCGGTGTGGTGTTGATGTTCAACGTGCCGTGGTTGGTCAACGCGCCTTTAGGGCCGGCCGTCAGGCTGTATGGGCCAAGCCACGTGATCGTGCCCTCGTTGACCAGCGGGAGGTAGAAGTAGACTCCGCCGGGGCTGATGGTCATGACGGCGGTGCTGGCGAGCGTGAACTTGGCGGAATTGTTGTTGCCGTAAGCGCTAAGGCTGCCACCCGTCCACGACACGACCTGTGTCACGGTCAAATCACTGGTCACATTGAGGTTGCCGTTTTGCAGCGTCAGCACATCCATGCTACGCGGGCCAACATCAAAGATCGTTGCGGCGTTGCTGCCGCTCGCGTTGCTGATGGTCACGGCGTTGAAACTGTCGGCGGTCAAGGCTGGGTCGGCCAGCGTCACAATTGCGCCGGTGGCAGGCGACGAAAACAGGCGCGGCAAGCGCGAGCCGTGCGTATTGAGGTTGGCCGAAGAGCCTGTGAACTGCGTCAGCCCGGTGACGGTTAGCGCGTTGGTGCCGCTGATGGTGCCACCCACCATGGTGAGATTCTGAATCGTGGCAGGCGCGTTGAGGTTGATCACGCCGCCAAAGCCCACGTTCACATCGTCGGCGGGGCCGGGCACGACGCTGCAACTCCACTTGCCCGCATCGGTCCAGTTGCCGGTGGTGTTGTTGGGCCAGGTGCAGACGGCGTTCGGTTTCGCAGTCGCTAAGGGCGCACGAACGGTCAGGATCAAGGCAACCAGGATCAATAGCAGCAGGCCAGTCAAGATCAACTTGGGTCGCATACAAACTCCTTTGGCATAGAGCGGTGGCTAACCGCAAAGTGGGGGACAACGCAGAAAATATACCGTACTTCAGCGTCCAGCGGGGTAAGAGTTGTGTGTCGGATTGGGCCAAGGCCGATGGTATAATCGCCGCATGGTGGAACTGAACGATTTTGAACAGTGGGTGGATGAGGCCATCGCCGGTTTGCCCGCGTATTTCCGCGAGCGCATGGACAACGTGGCGATTGCGGTGGAAGACTGGGCCGATCGCGAAACGCTGCGCGCGGCGGGCATTCGCCGGCCCGATGAGCTATTGGGCTTCTATCACGGCATTCCGTTGACGAAGCGCTCGTCGGGGTACATGCTGGTTGCGCCGGATAAGATCAGCATCTACCGCCAGCCCATTCTGTTGCAATGCCGCACCGTGCAACAGGCCCAAGCCTTGACTCAACGCGTGGTCAGGCACGAGGTGGCGCATTACTTCGGCATCGACGATGATCGCTTGCGTGAGTTGGGGGCGTATTAAATCAAAACCGCCCGATGGTCAGTTCATCATCGGGCGGTAGGCGCTTCGCTCATCGGCGTTAGGCTGACCGCAGTTTGACGTCGTGAATGAAGAAGGTGGTCTCTAATCGCACCCGACGTTCCTGCGTGGCATAGCCATCGGTCTCGTAATGATTGGGCACCAAGAAGGTTACCTGCTCACGGCCCGACGGTTTGATGTTGCTGATGAAGCCATTGGCCGTGACCGCCAGCCCCACATTCGCGGGCATCGTCACGCGCACATCACCGATGAAACCGCCAAAGCGCAAGACGGTTTCACCAATCGGAATCACCGCGCGCGTGAAGTCCAGTTCCACATCGCCAATCCCCAGCCACGTATCTTCGGCCACGACGGTCCATTCACCGGTGCGCCGTTGATCACCCAGGAGCGAGGTTTCGGTGCGCACCCCGGCGGTGGCCGTGCGCGGCCGCAGCAAGATGACCACGCCCAACACGATCAACATCCCCGGCCAGAAAAAGCCCCATAGATCAATCCGCAGCCAGATATTGAGCAGAAAGACTACGCCCAGCCCAATCAAGACAATGCCCATCGTCGCCGACCCGTTGTTGTTGCGCATGGTTGCCTCCACAGCACATGATTGTGGCTAGTGTAAGCGCAGGCGGCCGTGCAAACATCGGGCGAAAGTCGGATTTTGGCGCAGGCAATGGGCGGAGGTTACGCGCGGCGCGAACGGCACCAGCGCAGCAGCGCGCCGCGCGTTGAGGCAAAAGCGAGGTTGGCGGGCAATTCATCGGGCGCGAACAGGCCCACCTCTTGAGCATCATCGCCCGCGCACAATTCACCGCCGATAATGCGCGCGTGATAGAGAATCATCACGATCGAGCCGCGCGGGTCCGATCGGACGTGGTACGTCCCCAACGTACCGGTGATCTGGCCGATCAAGCCGGTTTCTTCGGTCAATTCGCGCAGCGCCGCCGTGATCGGGCCTTCGTCGATTTCGACAAAACCGGCGGGCAGCGCCCAATCGCCGATGTGCGGCTCATACAAGCGACGCACCAGCACCACCCGATTGTCCCTCTCGGCTAACACGCCCGCCGCCACTTTGGGGTCGCGAAAAAAAGTGAAGCCGCAGTTGGCACACTTGCGCCGCGTGCGGCCAAACAGGAATTTATCGATCAGCGCGTGACCACAGCAGGGGCAGAAGTTCATTTCGAGCGGCTTGGACATAGGACAATTCTACCGCAAAAAGAAACCTCGGAGATCTTTACAGACCTCCGAGGTTTTTAACTCACTCAACCGGAGCGAGGGCGGGTAACGATGGGGTTAGGGTTTAGGCCCAACCGGCTGGAAGACCAGGCGGCCTTCGATTTGCGGGTTGATCGGCTGCAACAGCGTCGGCACGTATTCGATGACGACGTCGCGCACGTAGTACTGCGTGCTGGCCTTCAACTGGCTGGGTGGCCACATGGTCACGCTGCTGTTGTTGAAGTTGCACGAGCCGGCCGCGATGTAGTTGACCGTCGAGACGGTGTACGTGGTCGCTGCCGTGAAGTCGATCGGGGTGCCGTTGACTGTCATGCTCACGACGTAGTCGATGCCCGGCGTGTAGCTGATCGTTTCCTGGTAGGTAATCACGCCGCCTGCCGACACATCCAACATACAGGTTGTGTACTTGGAGTAGCCGCCGGCATTGGTGGTGTTCTTGTAGTACCAGTAGTTGCGATAGCCGCGCTCCAGGATGCTCTTGAGCTGCGCGCCGTTCAGTTCAAAGACCACCAGCGCATTCTCGTACGGCATCAGCGTGAACATCTCACCGACCGTCATGGTGTACGGATTGGTGACGGTAGCTGCGGCCGCGATCTTGGCGTTGGTCATGGCACCGGACAGATGGAAGTCAATGTCCAGCGTGTTGGACAGCTCTTTGTTGAGCTTCCACAGCGAGGCATCGACCTGCAGATTGGCGCCGTTGGTCTCTTGCGTGAAGGCCAGCAGCGTGTCGATGGGCGTCTTGGTCTGACCGAAGATCTGATTCTTGTACGTGGTCAGGAAGTCGTCGTACGGCTTGACGATGGCCTTGACGCGCGTATCTTCGGGATAGTTGGCCGTGGTCAGTTCGATCACGCGGCCGGCGCGGGATACGACTTCGTAGCCGCCGCCCGCCTTGGGCCGGACACCGAAGATGATCTCACCCAGCGCTGTATTGTAGCGGTTGGCCTGGCTGATGATCACCGGATCGCCGTCGGTGTTGGCGCCGATGTTGGGCAGGTACTTGTACGCGCCCAACGAGGCGTTGCCCGTGCCGAACTTGGGATCGATGTACGGCGGCGTGTGGCTGTGCCCGCCGATGATCGTGTCGATGCCGGTGGTCTGCGCGGCCAGGTTGGTGTCCACGTTGGCATCCACTTCGACGCTGCCGACATCTTCG
>JAGOBP010000434.1 GCA_017999195.1 Thermoflexales bacterium | reverse complement strand
GGGTTGCCGCAGCGCCTGCCAGTATAACTTGATCGTGACGAAGTCGCCGGTCTGAATGGTGCGCGGCTCAACATAGCCACCAATCAACCGCACGGTGTCATTGAAATCGATATCGATCCGCTTTACCTCGCCGGGAATATCGGCCAGGGAAATCTTGAGCGGTTGAGCGTAAGCAGGCGCGATCACGCCCACAGGCGTCCAGGCCGCGATCGCAAACAGAACCACCGCAAACCCGATCAAGCCACGCGACCCGCTGCGCTCCAGCCAGCGCATCGCCCCCAGCGCCAGTAGAATCGCCAGGGCGGGCATGGCCGAAAACAACAACCGCCCTTGAAACGCTTTAAGCATCATTTCATAGCGGATTAAGCCGACAAAGACCAGGCCCACCCAACCCGCCAGCGCCAAAATCGGTTCCAGCTGACGCCAATCATACTCCCGCACTCGCCGCAGCGCCAAGCCGCCACTCAAGAGTGCGCCTACGACCACAACCGCATAGATGCCAAACGCCCAATCGGGGAGTTGAATATTAAACCAGCCGAACACTCCCCAGAATGAAAACCACAGACTTGGCAATTCCGAGATCATCTGCGCGACAGTGACTTCGGTGGTTCGTCCGTCCAGTAGTTTGAGCATGGCGCTGAGACCGGTAGGGTCGCCGTACAGCTGCACGTTGCGAATGAACCACCAGCCGCCGATGACGGCCACGGCCGCGCCCACGACAAACACCGAACGGCCCCCCCAGCGCCAGTCGCGTTGCTTCACCGCCAGATAGCCAATCACCACAACCGAGAACCCCAGCAAAATCAGCCCGCCCAGTTTGGCGATCACCGCCAGCCCCAGGCTCACCGCGAGCGCCAACAGCACGCGCCACGATCGATCGCCGCGCCATAGTCGCGCCAGCAAATACAGGCTGCACGCCGCCAGGGCATTGATTGCGTTATCATTGTTGACCGCGGCGCTCAAGTAAATGAACTGCGGGTTGAAGGCCACCAACATCGCGGCCACCAGCGCGACGGACTTTCGATCCGGAAAAAGCAGTCGCGCCAGCGCGTACGTCATGCTGATCGTGATCAGCCCCAGACCGATCGACAGGCCGCGCAAAAGATGAACGGCCAGCGGGGTGTCGTGATAGGGAAAATCCTCGCGCGAAGTATGGATATAGTGATTCTTGTTATTCGGCGAACCCGGGCTGCCGATGTTGACCTGTGGATTGCTGCGCACATACTCACTCGCCGCACTCACATCGATCCCTGAAATAAGCATCGCGCCAGCCAGATAGTACAACGGCGGCTGACTGCCCTCTTGCCGATACAACGTGCTGGTCGCTGAATCTTGCACCGGCAAGCGGCCCGTCTCATGGATAGACTGAATCACAAAGAAATGATTCGATTCATCCGGCCCTTCA
The DNA here is from genome assembly GCA_017999195.1 of Thermoflexales bacterium. Lineage (GTDB taxonomy): Bacteria > Chloroflexota > Anaerolineae > Fen-1058 > Fen-1058 > JAGOBP01. The sequence continues at coordinate 2,838 of JAGOBP010000434.1, read as the reverse complement.
AAGATCGGCGAGGCCACGCTATAGACTGCGCCCAAAATCAGATAAGCCGCGATGATGACGCGGATATTGAACCAATTTGAAATTGAACGGCCGCGCCACGATTGAATCATCGGCATATGACTATATCTCTTACGGCTGCACGATAATGATCAGTTGATCGTCCCGCACCCGCTGCCCCGCCGCGTCGATTACGGGCAAGCGCGCCCCATCGCTCAGCCGGTACAGGCCAAGCGCCAGTGCGGCCTTTTCGGGCACACCGCTCGTTTCCACCGCAAGCGAGCGTTCTTCGACAAAGACTTCGCCCGCACGCCACACCGACGTTGGATAATCGCCATTGAACGGTTGACTATCGCCCTGCCCGATCTGCGCGCCGCTGGCGTCCAGCACATGCGCGAACAGGGTAAAATCTTCCGCGCCATCTTTCAATGCCTTCCAGTATAAGCGATAGCGCACTTCGTTGGCCGACGTTTCAACCTCGTAGCCCGACAATTCGATCGCGTCGCCCAGCCGATACAGTGCCGCTCCCACCGGAGCCGCCACCACCCGATCGGGCGGCAGCGAACCCGCCGTGAAGATCACCGACGACACTGCTTGTCCCTTAATCGTCGGCGTCAGTTCCACATCCTGCGCGCGATCTTTCAAGCCGATCTGCACGCGCAGCACCGTCGGCCTAAGCGCACTAGCCTGCAAACGCACGTGATACGGATCGGCAAAGACTTGTCCGGCCGCGCACTGCCGCGTGCCAAACAGCCCGCGATACGGATACGAATCGCGCTTGCCGATCTCGCTCAGGTTGCGACCATACACAATCACAAACACACTTAAATCAGCCTCGGGTTGGCGTAAGCATTGCCAGTATAACGTAAATTCAGCCGTATAGTCAGCCGCCGCCCGCGTGGGCGCGATGTAGCCCAGCAGTCGCAAATCAGCGCCGAAATCCGCATCTAGGCGCGTGATCGTCGCCGGAACTTGATCGGGCGTCAGCATCATCGGCCCGGCGTACACCGGCGCGATGTAGGCCATGGGCGAAATCGCCGCGACAAACAACATCAATCCAATCATCGCCCACTTCACGCCCGATCGGAAACGCGCTGCCCAACGGCCGCTGTCCAACACCATCGACCAACCCGTCCACAACACCAGCGAATTCACCGCGATCGCTGGAAAAATCAAGCGCCCTTGCGAAGCATAATTCACCAGCGTCCAGCGAATCAGCCCGACGACGACCAACATACCGTAACCCGCTAACAGCAGCATCAGCGTTACGCGTTCGCGCTCGCGCCGATAAACCCACAGCCACCGTCCCCAGCCCAGCAACGCGATCAACGTAAAAGCGTCAAACAGCCCGTACGCCAGCGGCACCGTGGTGATGTTGACCGCGCCGAACAGCCCCCAGTACGAGGTGCGAAAACCGTCGAACTCGGCCAGCAAATCACTCAGCGTGGCCGTAGTAGGTCGCGCCGCCGTAATCGCCACCATGATGTCAACGGCCAGCAAATCGCCGTACAACTGCACATTGCGCAGATACCACCAGCCCGCGATAACCACCACCAGCGCGATCAACATCACGCCCGTGATGATCCACGCGCGCCATTCGCGCCGCCGCACATGCCGAATGGTCAACATCAAGCCGACGATTGGCAGCACGGTCAGTCCGCTGATTTTAGCCAGCGCCGCCGCGCCCAGGACTACACCCAACGCCACCCGCCTGAGCCACGCGGCGCGATCGAGTGTGTTTTCCTGATAAATGACCACCGTCAAATACACGGCCAAACTCGTCAAGGCCACGATCAAATTGTCATTGTTGACGGAGGCAGAGATGAAGATGAACATCGGATTGAAGGCGATGAGCGCCGCCGTGCCGATTGGGATGGTGGATCGATCGGGAAACAGTCGCCGCGCAATGGCATACCCGCACACGATCGTGATCGTCCCCAACCCGATCGAAATCAAGCGAATGAGATGCACCACCAACGCCACGCCCTGCCACGGAAAATCTTCCGCAGGCGAATGAATGGTGAGGTTGCGATTGGCTTCCAGCGAAGGGTTGCCCGGCTGCGCGTGCGGATTGAAGGGGGGGCGCGGCTCGTCGGCGCGATCGAGCCACGCGGCCAACGGCGACACCAGCCAATAGTAGAGCGGCGGTTGACTGCCCTCTTGCTGCCAGGGCGTCTGCACGCCCACGCGCTGCACCGGCAGTTGGCCCGTCAACGCAATATGGCGCACCACGCCGTAATGCCACACTTCATCCGAGGCTTCAAAAATCGGGGTGGTGACGCTATACAGCAGGCCTAAGCTGACAAAAGCCGCCAGACAGAGACGCAGCCAGGCGGCCGAGTTCAATCGACCGGGCAACCGTTTAGGGGCGTTCAATCTGCACCGTTGTCAATTTCACCCAGCGCTCCGGGGGCGTAGTCCCATCAACCGTCACGGCCAAGCGCGCGCCCGTGTCGCGCTGATACAAGCCGATGTACACGGCGTATTCGCCGGCGGCCAGATCGGCGGGCAGCGGCACGTGATGCGCATCCACGATGATTTCGTTGGGCCGCCACGTGCGAGTCGGGCGCAAGCCGTCCACCGGATCGCTGTCCCCTTGCGCGGCGGGCTGTCCGGTCTGGGCTTCGCCTGTTTTCCACAGCTGCACAAACACGGTGTAGTTGTCGTTGACTTCTTGCCCGGCCCGCCACACCAGCGCAATCTCCAGTTGACCGCCCAACTGATACGGCGCCTGCGACAGATTTGCGCCCAGCAACGAAATGCCTTGTTCAAACTGCGCCGGACGCGGAATAGCCAGTTCGGGCACCGTTGTCACCACTGGATATTCTTCGACCTTAAATG
>JAGOBP010000024.1 GCA_017999195.1 Thermoflexales bacterium | reverse complement strand
CAGGCCCAACTCGATGAGGCGCAACGCGCCGTCGCTGATCGCGATACGCAACACACCAATCTGCAAATCCGCTTGGAATCAACGGCCCATCTGGTCAATGACCGCCAGACCGTGCTCGATTCACTCAATGCCGAAGTGGCCGCGCTCCAAGCCCAACTTGCTGACGCCCAGCGCGTTGTGGCAGAGCGGCAAATGCACGCCGATACCCTGAATGCGCGGCAAGCCGAACTGGCGATTAGCCTGGAAGCCGCCACAAACTTGGCCGCCGAACGGCGAGCCGCGCTTGATTCGCTGCACAGCGAAACCACTACGCTCAAAGCGCAACTGACCGAAGCCCAACGCACCGCTGCCGAACGCCACGCCGCTGTTGACTCGCTCAACGCGCAACATAGCGATCTGCAAGCCAACCTCAATGCAACCCTAACGCTGGCCAACGAGCGGCAGGCCGCGCTCGATCAGCTCAGCAACGAACTGGCGGTTGCCAAAGAGCAAGTCAACGCCGAGCAACACCGCGCGTCCGAACTTGAAACGACGTTGCAGGCTCAACTATCCGCCTTGCGCGCCGAACTTGAAGCCGCGCAACAGGCCGATTTGAAGTCGCGCTTCGAGGCCAGCACGAATCTCGCCAACGAGCGGCAGGCCGCGCTCGATCAGATCAGCAACGAACTGGCTACTGCCAAAGAGCAAGCCAACGCCGCACTACACCGCACCTCCGAACTTGAAACAACGTTGCGCGCCGAACTCGATGCCGCACTGCAATCAGCCTCGACGCGGCAACTGGCCTTCGAGCAGGCAACCGAGCAGCAAACTCATCTGCAAACGCGGCTGACTGAAGCCATGCAACTGGCCGATCAACGCCAGACCGCAACCGATCAGCGCGAGGCCGAACTGCGCACCTTGAAGGCTCAATTAACCGAGGCACAGCAGTTGGCACATGAGCGGCGCGACACACTGGAGCAAGTGACCGCCGATCGCGCCTCGCTGAAAGCGCGGCTTGATGAAGCCTTGAAGTTATTGGCTGAGCGGGAAACCGCGCTCAATCAGGCCCGTGCCGAACAAACCACCCGCAACACGCCGCTGGCCGCAGTTGCAGCCGGGCCGGAAGCCGCGCCTGTCAAGCGTCCGCGCGTCAAAGCCGACGATCTCTTAGTCATCACCGGCATCGGCCCGGTCTTCGCCAAGAAACTGACCAAAGGCAAAATTCGCACCTATCAACAACTGGCCGCAACGACGCCAGATCAACTCGATGCGCTGGTGGAAGCCGAGGACTGGAACAAGCCCGATTACGCCACGTGGATTGCCGAAGCCGCGCAGTTAGTCGAAGGCCCCAGCCAACGCAAGCCGGAACCGCCCGACAATCTGGAGTTCATCACCGGCATCGGGCCGGTCTATGCCAAGAAACTCATTCGAGGTGGTGTGCGGACGTTCAGGCAGCTAGCCACGTCCACACCGGCCCAGCTGCAAAAGATCCTCAAAGCGCCGGAATGGCGCACACCCGATTACGCGGACTGGATCAAGCAAGCGAAGAAGTTAGTGAAGAAATAGCCACAGAAACGCAGAGGCGGCTCCCACGCCGCCAGTTTCGTGGGCATGAACAGCGGCGATGAGTTTACCCTCATCGCCGCTGTTTGTTTAGGCTTCGCGTTGGCGTTTGGCCTCAAACATGATCACGCTGGCCGCCACGCCCGCGTTCAGTGATTCCACCTCGCGCGCCAACCGAATGGAGATACGCGCTGTCGCCAACTTTGCGGCGGCCTCACTACTGCCTTCCGCCTCGCCGCCGACGATCAACGCCGACGGGCAAGTCCAATCGATTGCAGTATAAGGGCGCGCTTCGTCTGCTTCAGCCACATAGACGTTCAAGCCCCGCACCCGATCGGTGATCGTGGCCCAATCGGCCGTCAAGATGGGCAAGCGAAAATGCGCGCCCATCGCGCCGCGCACCACTTTGGAATTGAACGCATCCACCGTCTCCGGCGCGAGCAGCACGCCACTTACACCCGCGGCCGCGCTCGATCGCAACAACGTGCCTAAATTACCGGGGTCGCGCAAGCGATCGGCGATGACGATCAAACGCGGTTCATTCGGCCACGGCCATTGCGGCTGTGCAATCACACCGATCAAGCCTTGCGACGTTTCGGTCTCGCTGCACGCTTTCAGCACCGCGTCGGAGACATCAATCACTTCGATGTTGCGCGCTCTTAGCCGCTGCACCGTTTCGTTCGCGCGCGGCAGCAACCGTTGGGCGCAGAAGATCCAATCGGGTTGGCAGTGGACCGCCAGCGCGTCATCGATCAATCGCGCCCCTTCGATGACAAATCGACCTTCGCTTTGGCGCTGTTTGCGATCGGACAACGATCGCAGGTACTTGACTTTGTCGTGATGCACGCTCGTGATCATAGGAATAGAAAAGGCGCAGAGAAGTGCTCTGCGCCTTGAAGACTCTGCCGGAAAATTTACGCGCCTTTGGCGATATTCACTAACTGCGCAAAGCTACTGGCATCACGCACGGCGATGTCAGCCAACACTTTGCGATCGATCACGACACCGGCCTTCTTGAGGCCCGAAATGAAGCGGCTGTAGGACAGGCCATTCAGACGGGAGGCGGCGTTGATGCGGGCAATCCACAGGACGCGGAATTGGCGGGCACGCGCGCGACGGTCGCGGAACGAATAATACAGCGAGTGTAGTCGCGCCTCACTGGCTTTTCGCCACAAACGATGGCGGGCGCCTTTCTGACCCTTTGTGAGCTTCAAAACTTTGTTATGCTTGCGCCGGAGATTCGGTCCGGCCTTTGAACGTGGCATGTTACTTGTCCCTTCTTGGTGATAGTTTACCCTCGGCCTTGGGGCCTACGGGGAGGTGACGGTGTCAACGTGGTGCGTGTCGACAATTGCTTCGGCAAGAAACCCGGCTCTTGCGAACCGGGTTTCGGAAGTAGCTCAGCGATGACTACTTGCTCTTGAGATACGGAGCCAGACGCTTGACGCGCTTGCGCAGCGCCTTGTCCGTCACGGTCTTGAGTTCGCCGAACTCAGCCTTGGCGCGCGCCGACTTGCGGCGGCGCAGGTGGCTTTTGCCCAGGCGCGTGCGGCGCAGAACGCCGTTGGCGCTGAGGCGAAAGCGCTTACTCGTTGCTTTGTGGGTCTTGATCTTGGGCACTGTTCGATTCCTTCTTCGGCAGAGTCTTCTTGGGCTTGCCCGACGGCGCCAGCACCATGAGCATGGTCCGGCCTTCCATGTTAGGAAACTGCTCAATCACGGCGATGTCGGCAAGCTCTTTGGCAACTTCGTCCAGGTCTTCACGCGCCAGCTGCGGGTACGCAATTTCGCGGCCGCGGAAACGCACGCGCACTTTCACTTTCATGCCATCTTCCAGCCACTTCCGCGCATCACGCACTTTGAAACCGCGATGGTGCGGGTCGGTCTTGGGTCGCAGCTGGATTTCCTTGACCTCGATGATCTTCTGGGCCTTCTTGGCTTCGCGTTCCTTTTTGTGCTGCTCGTACAGGAACTTGCCGAAGTCCATGATCTGCACGACGGGCGGCTCGGCTTGCGGTGAAATCTCCACCAAGTCCAGCTGCGCCTCGCGCGCCATTCGCAGCGCGTCTTGCGACGATACGATGCCGACGTGCTGGCGATCCGCGCCAATCAGGCGGACTTCGCGCGAACGGATTTGTTCATTGATTCGATGGTCTTTGGCAGCGATGAGAGTGTCCTTGTAAGTGATTTTCAGTGCAACCGCCCGGCGAACGTGCCCGGGCGGCTACGGAGCGAAATGATAACACACTCAATTTGTTTCGTCAACAGCCCGATCGTTTTTTCAGGCCCGACGTCCCGCCCTGAGCGGGCTTAGTCTTTCTTATCAATCGTCTCGCGCGCCATGGCGATGAACTCCGCCACCGGCTTGGCCTTGAGGTCTTCGCCCGACCGCAGACGAATGGCCACGGCCCCGGCTTCCATTTCCTTGTCGCCGATGACGAGCATGTAGGGAATCTTCTGCAATTGCGCGGCGCGAATCTTGGCCTGCATGCGGTCGCTGGAGGCGTTGACTTCCGATCGGATGCCGACAGCCTTCAGTTGTTTCTGCACATCCTTGGCATACTCCACGTGCCGATCAGCAATCGGGATGATGGCCGCTTGCACAGGTGACAGCCATACGGGGAACGCGCCCGCGAAGTGTTCGATCAACACGCCCAGGAAGCGCTCGGTCGTGCCCGTGACGGCGCGATGTAAGACGACGGGCGTATGCGGTTGGCCGTCTTCGCCCGTGTACTCACAGCCCAGGCGCGCGGGCTGAATGAAGTCCACCTGAATCGTGCTGAGTTGCCACTCACGGCCCAGCACGTCCTTCGCGATGAAGTCAGCCTTGGGGCCATAGAACGCGGCTTCGCCTTCGACGGCGTCGTAAGCGACTTCGTTCTTGTCGAGCGCGGCCTTCAACGCGGACGTGGCCTTTTCCCACTTCTCGTCATCTTGCACGTACTTGCCCGTCGATCCGCGCAGGGACAATCGGACGCGGTAGTCCGAGAATTTGTACGTGTTCAGCACTTCGCGAATCAACTGTAACGCCAGCGAGAACTCTTCTTCGATCTGATCGGGCCGGCAGAAGATGTGGCAATCATCCTGCGTCAGGGCGCGCACGCGCGTCAGGCCACTCAGTTCGCCGCGCTTTTCATAGCGATACAGCGTGGCAAATTCCGAGAAGCGCATGGGCAGTTCGCGGTACGAGTGCAGCCCCATCTCTTTGTAGAGTGTCATGTGGCTGAGGCAGTTCATCGGCTTCAGGCGGAACGTGATGTCGTCATCCACCATCGGCGGAAACATCACGTCCGCGTAGTTGTCGTAGTGGCCGGAGCGCTTATACAGGTCTTCTTTGACCATGTGCCCCGTCCACACGTGCTCGTAGCCGTAGCGAATCTGCGTCTCGCGCACGTAGTCTTCCATCAACTGGCGCACCAACGCGCCCTTGGGCGTGAACAGCGGCAGGCCGGGGCCGATGTCGTCGCTGAAGTAGAACAGGCCGAGTTCCTTGCCCACCTTGCGATGATCGCGCTTCTTGGCCTCTTCCAACCGATCGAGATACGCCTTCAGATCGGCCGGTTTTTCCCAGGCTGTGCCATAGATGCGCTGCAGCATCTTCTTCTTCTCGTCGCCGCGCCAGTACGCGCCCGCGACGCTGAGCAGTTTCACCGCGCTGGGATTGACCTTGCCCGTGCTCTCGACGTGCGGGCCGCGGCACAAGTCCGTGAACGTGCCGTGCGTGTAGAACGAGATCACCGGCGGCTCGTTGAGCGGATTGCCGTACTCGTCCAGGCCACCTTTTTCCAATCCTTCGATCAACTCGATCTTGTACTGTTGATCGGCGAATTGCTGTTTGGCTTCCTCGGCGCTGACTTCCTTGCGCACAAAGGGTAGGTTCTCGCCGATGATCTGGCGCATGCGTGATTCGATCTTCTCCAGATCTTCCGGCGTCAGGCTGCGCGGCAGATCGAAGTCGTAGTAGAAGCCGTTCTCGATCGGTGGGCCGATGGCGATGTCGGCTTCGCCAGGGAACATCTCCATCACCGCCTGCGCCATGATATGTGCGGCCGAATGGCGAATGCGGTACAGTTTAGAGTCTTCGTAACGTTCCATTTCACACCTCCAGAGTTAAGGAAACAGGTAGACAAGTAGACAAGGGGTCGTTGTCATTTGTCGGTGTTCATTTCAACTGCATTGTTCGATCGGCCAATCGTCGCGATCGCCGTAGATCAACATCGATTCACTGGGCCTGAAGATTGCGCCGCAATCATACACGCCCGACCAATCTTCTTCCTCCACAACGACCCACGCGGCCAGTTCTTGCGGAATCCACAGATCAGCGTTCATGGTTGCCTCCGATTGTAGCAGAGGCGATCATGTCGAGATGATGATCACCCTGCCCGCGAGCAGGTATGGCAATGCCACGACCTGCGGCTTAATCGAGATGTGTGCGTTATGGTCTTAGTGCCATCGCCCGTCATGTGGCATCACCTCCTTTGAGTTTAAGGAAACAAGTAGATTAGTTATCAGGAAACAAGGTCTACCAATCCTTGTTTACTTGCCTACTTTTACCTTGTCTACTCCAAAACAAAAACGCCTCATCATCCACACTGGGACGAGAGGCGCGCTCGCGGTTCCACCCAACTTCGATTGATTGGTAATCAATCACACTCTGCGCTGTAACGGGCTGACCCGGAATGGCTTACTCATGTTAGAGCCAGTTACCGACTAAAGTCGGCGCTCCAAATTTTCTGCCAGTCGCTCACGGGTGGTTTTCATCGATTTGGCGGCGGAGAAGGCTCTCAGTCGGTGGCCTTCATTCTCTGTCGCGCTGTGGCCGATTACTCGTCCCGCTCAACGTGTTGCATATTCAATTAGTGGGCGATACAGGGCTCGAACCTGCGACCTCACGGATGTCAACCGTGTGCTCTAACCAAACTGAGCTAACCGCCCGACGTGAAGGCAATTATACTCATCTCGCGGATTTGGTCAACTGGTTGATTGGTAATCGGTGACTGGTCAATTGGTGATTGGTCGGCCAGATAACCGCTCACCGATTGACCAATCACCAATCAACCGATCAACCAATTGACCGATTCACCAATCACCATTATCATTCGCCCGGGGATGGTTGTGGTCCGGTGGCTGCCACGGTCTTCAAAATCGCTGGCCGGTCGCGCAGAGCGGGCGGCGGTGGGTTCGACTCCCATCCATCCCCGCCTTCAAACCCGATGAGCTTGTACAGCCCATCGGGTTTTAGTTTAGCCCGAAGAAACTGCGCATTCGATCACGCAAGGCGGTCGATTGTGGTGCGCTTTGATTCGGGCGCTGCTCACTGGCCAACGCCACCCGATCGGCTGTCTGCTTGGCGCGGGCCACCAGCGCTACTGAAAGCGCTTCGACAATTTCGGCATTGTGAGTCAACAGGGTGGCTAGTTCTGCTTTGTGGACCACCACAACTTCGGTATCGATGTTGGCCGTGACCGTCACCAGGCGCGGCTCGCCGGTCAATAGGCTCATTTCACCGAAGAATTCGCCCGCGCCCAACTCGCCCACCGGAATATCTTGCCCGGCCTCATTGTGCTTGGTCAAGTGCACCTCGCCGGATCGGATGACAAACAACGAGCCGCCCGCATCGCCCTGTTTGAAGAGGTTTTCACCTGCCACATACAGCTGCCACTCGGCCGCCGTCGCCAGTTCGTGAATTTGATTGTCATCCAGTGACGCGAACAGGCTGAGCGGGCGCAACACATTGAACACCTCGCGATGCTGCTGCTCCAGCGAGCGGGTCTCATGGTCTGTAACCGTGTGGACCTTAATTTCACGGGTCGGAAACGGGATAGTCACGCCGGTGCGTTTGAAGGCATACCAGATGCGCGTCAATACTTCATCGCGGATGTTGTAATACCGGGCATAGTCCGTAATCCAGTAGCGCACATCATACGTGATGGCCGACTCGGCATAGTCCGCGATGATGATCTCCGGTTCAGGCTCAGTGCACACGCCAGGCACATCGCGCGCGGCAGCTGCCAGCACGGCCTTCACTTCACCGGGTGGATGCTGATAGCCGACATTGATGGAGGCATGCACTCGCTGCAAAGGCTCTGGTCGCGAATAATTTGCGATCTCGCGCTTGGCCACATTGGAGTTAGGCAAAATGACGTGATGATTGTCGCGCGTCAACAGCGTCAGCGTGCGCCAGTTCAACTGCGTTACGCGCCCTTCATAGCCGTTGGTCAGTACCCAGTCCCCCACCCCAAACGGCTGCTCGATCTGCATCGCCAAGCCGGCGATCACATTGCTCAGCATGTCTTGCAGCGCCAAACCGATGACGGCCGAAACAACGGTCGAAGTGACCAGCAGTGCGCTCAAATCGACCTTGAACACCGTGTTCAACACGATAACGGCGACGATTAAGAGCACGGCCAGGTGAAACAAATCGATCAGCAAGCGCGGCACTGCCACCTGCCGCCCGCGCATCAAAATGCCGCGCCACAACACCACATCCAGCACTTGCAGCATGGCATTGACCGCCGCCATAATCGCCACGCTGCCGATTAGGCGGGTCAAGCTGTCTTCGCCCGGCCAGCCGGAACCAGTAATGATCAAGTCCAGCCCCAGCAGCACGGCGATCAACATCAGCGAACCACCGATGCGGCGCACGGGCGTGACCGTGCGGAAGGCGCGCAACAGTACAGCCACAATTACGCCCAGCGCAATAGCTTCGCCAATATGCAACAGCAAAGTTTCAGTCATCGGATCATCCCACAATAAGTCGACCTGGGTTAAAAGCCGAATCCAGGTCGCAAGATCATTCCCACCACCGATCGCGCGGTCGCGCAAACGGATCGCTCGGTGGCCGCCACCAATCATCGGGCCGCCGCCCCACCGTAAAGATGCGAATCAGAATCACACCCGCGATGAAGCCGCCGATATGGGCAAAGAACGCGACACCGCCCGATGAGTAATCGCCCAACGACATCACGCCGTTAAAGAGTTGGATCAGAAACCACCAGCCCAGCAACAACGACGCCGGTACGCTGACCACCTGCACAAAGATGAAGAAGATAATCAACGTTTGCACCCGCGCACGCGGAAACAGCACGATGTAGCCACCCAGCACGCCCGCAATCGCGCCGCTCGCGCCGATCATGGGCAAGCGCGATGACGGCTCGATGATGATCTGCAGGGCGCTGGCGACAAAGCCGGTGATGAGATAGAACCCGATAAAGCAGACCGCGCCCAACCGGTCCTCGATGTTGTTGCCGAAGATCCACAAATACAGCAGATTCCCGCCGATATGCAGCCAGCCGCCGTGCAAAAACATCGACGTGATCAGCGTCAGGCCGTCGTTCAGTGTGAGGTTGCCGTCAAAGAAGCGGGCGGGCACCACACCGTATTGCAGAAACAGCCGCGTCAAGTTGCGATCACTCAACGTCTGTTCGTACAGAAACACCACCACGTTGATGGCAATAAAGACCACCGTGATGACTGGCACGCGCCGTGTAGGATTGATGTCGCGTAATGGAATCATCGCTTCTCTATTTGGACACAGATTTTACGGATTACACAGATGGGTAAACAACTTGCTTTATCCGCGTTCATCCGCGTTTATCAGCGTCCAATTCTCTCCGTCTCACGATGGCGTCCGTCATCTTGGCGACACGCGCCATGATCTCAACATCATGCACGCGCACCAGGTCTGCGCCGCGCGCGATGCCGACGGCCACCGCGGCCGCTGTGCCTTCGATGCGTTGATCAGGCGGCAGATCGAGCGTGTAGCCAATGAACGATTTGCGCGACGGCCCGATCAAGATCGGCCAACCCAACGCGCGGAAGTCGCCCGTCCGATCGAGCAGTTCCAAGTTTTGCGGCACGGTTTTGCCAAAGCCAATGCCCGTATCCAAAATCAGGTGATGATCGGGCACACCCGCTTGCCGCGCCAGATCGACGCACTCTAGCAATTCGCGTTGGATGTCAGGAATCAGATCGTCGTAATGCGAGCCAGTGTAACGCCCACCCAAACGCGCTTCAAACGCAGCGTCCTGCGGCTTCGAGCGATTATGCATGACGATCACGGGCACATGGCGTTGGGCAATCAACGCGGCCATGTTCAGATCACGCCGCAAGCCCCACACGTCGTTGACGAGGGCCGCGCCCGCCTCGAGGGCCTGCCGCGCGACTTCGGCCTTATACGTATCGATCGAGATCGGCCCGATTCCGGCCCGTGACAAGGCCTCGATCGCCGGGATCACCCGATCGAGTTCTTCACCCACCGCCACCACGCTTGAACCGGGGCGCGTTGATTCGCCACCCACATCGATCACGTGTGCGCCCGCGCCGATCATCGCCCTGCCCCGCTCGACAGTGGCCGCCAGCCAATCGGCTTGCTTCAACAGGCCATCGCCGCTGAATGAATCGGGCGTGACGTTGAGGATGCCCATGACGTAGGTCTGGCGTCCCCAGTGAAACCAGCGTGAGCCAAGTTGCAGCGGACGCAGCGCAAAGGGCTTGATTTGCGAGAGATCAAGCGTGTTTCGCAAAGCGGCGATGGTTTGCCCCAACACCGGATGAACGACATCAGCGGCAATCTCGGCCAGCGGCGCTAATACAAAATCACGCCTGTGCAGGCCGGGATGCGGCACACGATAGTTGTCCGTGTCGATGATGACATTGTCGTACAACAAAATATCAAGGTCGATTGCGCGCGGACCGTAACGGAAGGTGGGTTCGCGGCCCAGCGCCACTTCGATCGATTTGGCAAAGGCCAGCACATCTTCGGGTGAAAGATCAGTCGTGCCGGAGCAAGCCGCATTGAGGAAGCGGGGTTGATCGGCGTAGCCCCACGGCTCGGTCTGATAGATCGAGGAAATGGCATCAATCGCGATATGCGCTTGCAAGCGTTCAACGGCTTCGATCAAGCGGCCATGTCGATCACCGAGGTTGGAACCGAGCGCCAGGTAAACGCGCGCGTTGTCAGCACCCATTATCGCCACGCCTCGCGATAGGTAGCCGATTGGCCTTGCACTTCGTCCACCGTCATCTCGCACGCCGTGAGGTTGGGGAGGTCGCGCAACTCGGCGCGGAGTTGTTCGGCCAGATATTTGGCCAGCAATTCGGCGGTGGTGTTCGGAATCGGCAGCACCAACACGTCGGTTTCGGGCAGCACGTAGCGGCGATTCTCAACCTCCACGGTGATCTCGTGGTTGGCGTGGGTCAATCGGAAATGCGGATTGGTCGCGGGCAGCAGCGTGCGATGATCGAGTTGATCGACCAATTTGCGCATGGTGCGTTTGAGCGTGACGAAGTTGACAACGAATTGATCGGCTTGCAGGTCGCCTTCCACCGTGACGCTGGCGCGATAGTTGTGGCCGTGCAGCGGCTCGCACTGGCCGTCATAGGTGACAAAGTGCGCGGCGCAGAAAATCAGGTAGTCTTTGGAGACATGGACGTTGAAGTTGGACATGCCGCAAGTATAACGCAAGTCATCCGCCTGACAAGGCGCGGCGGCGGGTTGACACAAAACTCTGATTGATTGTGCCGGTCACTTCAATGTATAATGCGCGCATTCCCCCTGGAGGAGGCGTGTATGGCCGAGTTAGTATGCTGCATTTGCGGCGACCCCGTCGGCGAGCAACCCAAACGCATTGGCGGACGCGTGTATTGTGAGCGACATTATGCGCGCGTCACGGCCTCGCGCCGCGGCGTGTGGACCAGCGGCGTGATTCAGATTGCCGCGCTGGTGGCGTTTGTCCTCATCGTCGAAGTCATCCTCAGCGCCACGCCGCTGGCGCTCGATCAAAACGGCTTGGTCATAGCGGGCGTCGTGCTGGCGATCATCCCCGCCCTGCTCTGGCTGACGTTCTTTTACGCGCAAGACCGCTTGGAGCCGGAACCCAAAGGCTACATCGGCGGCGTCTTTTTGCTGGGCGGCCTGCTCGCCAGCGCGATCGGCATTCCGCTCCTGCGCGATGTCTTCCGCACCGCCGAGTGGCTAGGCTCGTCCACGTTGACCACGATTCTAGGCTCAATTCTGGTGGTTGGCGTCGTGCAAGAATTCTTGAAGTACGCGGCGGTGCGTTACAGCATCTATCAGTCGCGCGAATTTGACGAGCGGGTGGACGGCATCATTTACGGCACGGCGGCCGGTCTGGGTTACGCCACCATGCTCAACATTCAATTCGTTATCGACAGCCAGGGCGCGGATTTGCGCGCGGCGCTGATTCGCATTGTGGTGACGGCGTTGGCGCAGGCCAGTTTCTCTGGCATTACGGGCTATTTTCTGGCGCGCGCCAAGTTTGAAGACGAGCCAATCTGGTGGCTGCCCTCGGGCGTGATGCTGGCCGCAATTCTGAACGGCGTCTTCACCTACGTGCGCGGCGAGATCACCACGACGCGCCTGTCGCTCAGCGGCGGCGGCTTCACGCCGTGGCCGGGGCTGATTTTGGCCACCGTCATGGCGCTGGCCGTGCTGTTGTTGCTGGGCCGCTTGATTCAACGCGCCAACCAGATCACGCTCTCGGGCGCGGACGCCGCACAGGCCAATCGGGCGTAAGGAGACTATCGTGACTGCTTTAGCAAAAACTCGTACTCGCCGTGATCGCTTTGCCGATTGGGCCGTGATCGGGCATGTCGTCATCGCGTTGCTGATCGGGTGGGCGATCAAGTCCGGCGCCGAAGGTGCCTCACAAGCCCTGAGCAGCGATGTGGGTTCATTCAACGCCCCGATGGGTTGGCGCAGCGACAAGAGCGCCGGGCTGGCGGCGATGGACACGCGCACGACCTCGGGCGTGCCGACCACCTTCAGTATCACCACGCAGGCACTCGACAGCGATGCCAGCCTCAACGCTTTGAGCACACGTCGCACGATCAAGTTGGCGCAAGAGTTGGATGGCTTCTCGATGCTGGATACGCGCGCGGACACCGTCAATGGTGAGTCGGCCACGACGTTGAATTACGCGTACGTCGTCGTGCCCGAGGCGGGCACCGCGGGCAGCGCACGCGTACCCGTCGTGGTGGAGGCCACCGACACGCTAATCAAGCGCAACGGCCAACTGGTGATCGTGCATTTCAGCAGCGAATCGACTGCGTTTGCCGGGCTGGCCGACTTGCGCGCGAAGATCATTAGCAGCGTGAAGTTGCCGTAGCCTGTCCGGCTAGGTCAAGGGAGGCTGCTATGACGTGGGAAGAAATTCGACAACAGTATCCACATCAATGGTTACTGGTGGAAGCCGTGCAAGCCCACTCAGATGCCGGCAAGCGGATCATCGATCAGCTGGCCGTGCTCAATACGTTTGCCGATTCCCCAACGGCATTGACCCAGTATTCGCAGTTGCATCGCCAATGGCCGGAGCGTGAATACTTCGTGCTGCACACCGATCGTGAACGGTTGGACATTAAAGAGCGGCATTGGCTGGGCATTCGGAGTGCGGCATGAAAATCCGTGTTCAAGACGGTCTGCCGTTTATTTCAGCGACCGTAAACCATCGCGGTCAGGCCTTGACGCTCAATCAAGTTCTGGTTGATACCGGTTCGATGGGGACGATTTTCTCGGTCGACAAACTGGCCGAGATTGGCGTCGAACTCGAAATGCAGGATTCGTTGGAACAAATCCGCGGTGTCGGCGGTATCGAATTTGTCTTCACCAAGCGAATCGATCGAATTTCAGCCAACGATTTAACGGTTGCTGACTTTGAAGTTGAAGTCGGCGCAATGAACTATGGCTTTAACATCGAAGGCATTGTAGGAATGGATTTTCTCACTCAAACTCGAGCGATTGTTGATTTGGCCGAGTTGGAACTCTATACGACCAAACGACAAGACGCGTTAGCACAAGGCGGGTAAGGATGAACTTCAAACGACTTCTCAACGCAGTTGTGATTGCCACCCTCTTGACCGGCCTGCTGATGCTGGGCGGCCAACCAACCTTTGCCGCGGGCCGCGATACGCCCGTACAGAAAGCCATCAAAGCGTCCGTCTTCATTGTCATGCTCGACAACGACGGCGAAATGATCGGCTCCGGGTCCGGCTCTATTCTGACCACCGACGGCATGATCCTGAGCAACTATCACGTCGTGGGCGATCTGCAAACGAAGAAACTGAATAACAGCAAAGGGCTGATCGCGATCGGCGTGCTGGACGACCCCACCGAGCCGCCCGTCGTCAATTATCTGGCCCAGGTCGTGCAGGTCGATCCCGAACTCGATCTATCCGTCTCGTGCATCGTCAGTGATCTCAAAAACCGGCCCATCAAGAACGTGGCCTTCCCCACCGTGCCCATGGGTGATGCCGACGAATTGTTCCTGGGCGACGACATTACCGTCATCGGCTTCCCCGGCATTGGCTTTGGCGAAAGCGGCGACACGCCGTCATTGACGTTCAGCAAGGGCAGCGTGGCGGGCTTTGAAAGCAAAGACAAAGTCAAGATCTGGATCAAGACCGATGCGGCCACCGGCCCCGGCGACAGCGGCGCGATGGTCGTCAACGAAGCGGGTGAGATCATCGGCGTGCACACGCAAGGCTGGTCTGACCCCAAGAGCGCCGCGCGCCTCAGCGCCGAACGGCCCATCAATCGCGCCTATAACCTGATCAAGAAAGCGCAGGCCAGCGGGTGCAGCGGCAGCGTGCCCACCACCAATCCGACGCCCACGCCCACCACCGGCAACGCGGGCAGCGCCACCATCGGCGCGATCACCTTTGCCGAAGACATCGACAAGAACAACAAGCCCATCAAACCGGCCACCGCGTTCGAGACGGGCATCAGCGAAATCAACGCCGTTTACACGTTCTCCAACATGAAGAACAACCTGAACTGGGCGCCCATCTGGTACCTGGATAATGAAGCCGTCGTCAACAAGAGTTACAAGTGGGACGCCGGCAAGAGCGGTACGCAAGCGCGCACCTTATCCAGCAAGAGCAGTTTGCCCGACGGCGCGTATCGATTGGAGATTGTCGTTGAAGGCAAAGTGCTGCAAAAGGGCAGCTTCGCCATCGGGTCGGCCACCCCGCCCGACAAGCCCAGCACCGGCGACGGCGTCGAAGTCACCGGCACCATCGTCGATGCGGACACCAACAAGCCGATCGCGGGCGCGGTCTTCGCCGTGCTGTATCCCGGCCTCACCTACGATAGTTGGGACGGCGGCGACGACGGCATCTTCACGTACGCGCTCACCGACAAGCGCGGCCAGTTCCAACTGCCCGACCTGCTGCCGCGCGGCGACTCGTACACCATCATCGCGGGTGCCAAGGGTTACGACGATAACTTTGAAGACGACGTGGCTGTCAGCGACGACACGCCGGATAGCGTTGATCTGGAATTGACGCTGCAAAAACCCTGATTTCAGCCGCACCACCATCGGGCGAAGCCTCTGCACCACAGAGGCTTCGCCCTTACTTTTAAGGAGAAGGCATGCGTCAACATCTCGTTCGATTCATCAGTCTGGTGGCCATCATGGGCTTGCTGCTCAGCGCCTGCGATGAAGCCCTGCCCGAACCGCAACAGCCCGATCAAGGCCGACCCAAACCGGGGGCCGATCAGATCACCGATCAACCCGCGCAGCCCGACGCCCCGGCCGCCACCCGCCCGGCGGTTGCGCCCTTACCGGCCGGTGAAGAAACTGAATGGCTGATCATGATGTATCAGGACGCGGACGATCAGATTTTGGAGCAAGACATCCTGACGGACTTCAACGAAGCCGAGCGCGTGGGGTCCACCGATCAAGTCCGCATCGTGTCCCAACTCGATCGGTACAAGGGCGCGTACAAGGGCATGGGCAACTGGACTTCGGCCAAGCGCTTCCTCATCACGCAAGATGATGATCTCAACGAGATCGGCTCCGAAGAACTGGCCGATCTGGGCGAGATCAACATGGCCGACGGCGACACGCTGGTGGACTTCATCACGTGGGCCGTGGAGACGTATCCCGCCCAAAAGTACGCGCTGATTTTGTCCGATCACGGCGCGGGCTGGCCGGGCGGCTTCAGCGATCCCGCGCCCAAGGGCCTGGGCGTCGATGACATCGTTTTGGCCGAAGCCTTTGGCGTGGACAATCTGTGGTTGATGGAAATCAATCGCTCTTTGGAAAAAGCGCGACAGGCCACCGGCATCGACAAGTTCGAGTTGCTGGGCTTCGATGCGTGCCTGATGTCGCAAGTCGAAGTGATGACGATGGTCGCGCCGCACGCCAAATACGCGGTGGCCTCCGAGGAAGTTGAACCGGCGCTCGGTTGGGCCTACACCGAATTTTTGGCTCAATTGGCCGCCGATCCCGCCATGGGCGGCGATCAACTCGCCAGGCACATCGTCAACAGTTACATCGATCAAGATCAATTGATTGTCGATCCCGAAGCGCGCCGCGCACTGGTCAAACGCGAATTCGACGTGACCGATGAAGT
>JAGOBP010000433.1 GCA_017999195.1 Thermoflexales bacterium | reverse complement strand
GAGCGCGCTATGGCGAACCGCACAAGCCATCATGGATACGCTTGACGGTGTGCTGACGGCCATGTTCGCCCTGATCTTTACGCTGGCCGTCTTGCTGTGGCTGCTGGTTGTGGCGCCGCTGCAATATCTGGTCTACCTGATCTGCGCCGCGCCCGCCCGCTTAATGCGGCGCGGCCAACGCAAACTCATCGCTAACTTCGACGAGAGCGGTTACTTTCATGTGGGTGAAGTGGGCGGCGACAAGCCCGTGCCCGCCGGCTGGTTCGAGGCAGGCTTCTACAGCAAACCCGTGTCACTGACGGCCGCCTTCGCGGCGGTGTTTATCTGGTTGTTGGGGCAAATCATTCAATGAATCTGCGTTTCGATAAAGTCATTCGCTCGGTGGGTTTTGGCTTGCGCAAAGTCTATTCTTTGGTGCTCAACGACGACGCGTTGTATTTGATCAAGACCGGCGCGGTGGGCGCGCTCAAGCACTTTCAACGCACCGCCGATCAGCCAGTGGTCCTTATCGGCCCGCAGACCGATCGGGGCGTGAAGGAAATGCTCGTCAACGAGGCCGCCATCGATACGACCCCGATCGAGGCGTTGCAATCGACCGATCGCGATCACTATCGAATCCGGCTCGAAGCGATCGAGGACGTAGCGATCAAACAAGGCAAGTCGCCGGAGATGCTCATCAAACTGACCGGCAGCGATCATTATCTGGTCTTTCCGTTTGCGACGTTTGACGAAGTGCAGACGCTGCAACGCGCACTGAATAAGTGGAGCATCAAATCGTAGGGCAAGGACAGCAGCATGAGATTAGTGACACGCTTAATACTGGGACTCTTGATCATCAGTCTGGCGGCGTGCGGCGGCGCGACGGCGACCCCCACGAGCGTACCGCCCACGAGCATTCCAACCACGCCGACGATACCGCCCAGCCCCACGCCGCTGGTGGATGCTGCCAACACCGTCACGACGGCTTCGGGGCTGAAGTATGTTGATCTGGTCGTAGGTACCGGCCCGCGCCCGGCCAGCACCGATTGGGTGACGCTGCAATTTACGGCCACGCTGCCAAACGGCACGCTCATTGGCTCGACCCGGAAATTTGGCAAGCCGGCCGACATGCCGTTGGACGGCATCGCCGATCAGATCAAGGGCTGGGCCGAGGGCATCAGCACGATGCAAGTGGGCGGCACGCGCCAGTTGATCATTCCGCCGCATCTGGCCTATGGCAGCACCGGCAGCGGCAACATTCCGCCCGATGCGACGCTGTTGTTCACCGTCGATCTGTTGGCCACCCGGCCCGCGCCCGAAGTCAAGATCGAAGACCTGCGCGTGGGTACCGGCTTGACGGTCGGAGCGGGTATGTCGCTTACGGTGAACTACACCGGCACGCTGACGGACGGCACGGTCTTTGATACGTCCATCGGCAATCGCCCGTTCACCTTTGTGCTGGGTGTCGGCGAGGTCATCGCCGGTTGGGATCGCGGCCTGGTCGGCATGAAAGTCGGCGGCCAGCGGAAATTGACCATCCCATCGGAACTGGGCTACGGGCCGCAAGGCAGCGATCCCATTCCGCCGAATGCCACGTTGATCTTTGAAGTTGAACTGCTCGACGCGAATTGAATCTAAATCGCACCACAAGGACGGAGTAGAATGAAACGAATCGCTTTGATATTGGCAGCAGGGATGTTGATGATCGGTCTGGCCGCGTGCGGCGGGGCGGCCGCGCCGGGCAGCACTTCCACCGGCAGCGAGACCTTAACCACGACGGCCTCGGGCTTGAAGTATGCCGATCTGGTCGTCGGCACCGGCGACACGCCCGCAACGACTGATCTGGTGACAGTGCATTACACTGGCACGCTGGACAATGGCACCGTGTTTGATGCCTCGCGCAATCACGGCGGCCCGGCCAGCTTCCCGCTGAACCGCGTGATCAAAGGCTGGACCGAAGGCGTCAGCACCATGAAAGTCGGCGGTATCCGCAAATTGATCATCCCGCCCGATCTGGGTTATGGCGCGCAAGGCGCGGGCAGCGGCGTCATTCCGCCCAATGCCACCTTGACCTTCATCGTGGAATTGATTGAAGTTCCCAAAGTGAAGATCGAAGATACGCAGCCTGGCACGGGCGCGGCGGCCAAAGACGGCGATCAAATCACCGTGGACTACACGGGCAAGTTGCAAGACGGCACCGTCTTCGATACATCCGTGGGCAAGACGCCGTTCCAGTTTACTCTGGGCGCGGGCCAGGTCATTCCCGGCTGGGATCAGGGCTTGCTGGGCATGAAGGTCGGCGGCAAACGCACGCTCACCATTCCGCCCTCACTGGCCTACGGCGAGCAAGGCGCGGGCGGCGTCATTCCGCCCAATGCCACGCTCATCTTCGATGTCGAACTGATCAGCATTCCGTAGTTCGCACCGTCGTTCGCTTCGCGACCCTGGCTTTGGATTGATCCGAAGCCAGGGTTCGATTTTTTCTCGATGAACGATCCAATACCACAGGACCTCATCAACGCCCTGCAACGCAGCCCGATCGGCCTGTGCGTGGCCTGTCGGCATGCGCGCGTTACGGGCAACACGCGCGGCAGCCGCTTCTATTTGTGCCAACGGGCCGACAGCGATGCGCGCTTTGCCAAGTATCCGCGCCTGCCGGTGCGCCAGTGCAGCGGCTTTGAAGTAAAGCCCACCAACGAGGAAGCATGATCGCCGCCATCGTCTTAGCCGCTGGACAATCGCGCCGCATGGGGCAAAACAAGTTATTTTTGCCCTATGGAGAATCAACGGTGATCGACACGATCATCACCGAAGTGACCGCGTGTGACGAAGTGCGCGACATCGCCGTCGTGACCGGCCACCAAGCCGAGCAGCTGGCCGCACACCTGAAGGCTTACCCGGTGCGCTGTGTCTTCAATCCCGCCTACGCACAAGCCGAAATGCTCGTCTCGATTCAAACGGGTCTGCGCGCCCTGCCCGATTCGATCACGGCCGCGCTGATCGTACTCGGTGATCAACCGCGTCTGCGGCGCGAAATCGTGCAGCGCGTGATCGACGCGGCAGAACCAGACACGCTGATCGTTCCCTCGTATGAAATGAAACGCGGCCACCCGATCCTGATCCCGCGATCGATGTGGCCGTCCATTTTGGCGCTGCCGCCCGAAGCCTCACTGCGCGACGTGATCCGCGCCAACGCCGATCACATTTGCTACATCACCTTCGATGATGACAGCGTGCTGCGCGACATCGACACGCCGGAAGATTATCAGAACATCAATCGCTGAGAACCGCCATCGGCTGTAAGCTGACGGCTAACAACCAACAAGCCCGCGAAGCGGGCTTTTCACGCCTTGCCGTCGATTTCTAATCGATGGCAAGCGCCTAAACGCAAAACGCCTTCCACTGCGCCGAACTCGTGGGTGGAATGTCCGTCTCGATCAAACCCACGTCATCGCTTTGCAGCACACGCAAACCAATCTCGCGCGAGAGCGGAAACACCGGCGACAAAGCCGCAATCTGCTCCGCATCGAAAAATTCTGCCGCGCTGATTTCGTAATCGTCGGCTTGCGGTTCGCCCGACACCAACGCGCAGCGAAAGATCACCAGCACGCCGCCGCCCGCCTCGCCCCAGCGCGACCGCACACCCACCACGCCCAACACCCGCGCCTCGATGTTAGTCTCTTCGCGCAGTTCGCGAATGACGGCTTCATCCAGCGTTTCGGTGTGTTCGGCATAACCGCCGGGCAGCGTCCACGTGCCTTTATGGGGGTCATAGTTGCGCTGCACGTACAGCACTTTGCCCTCACGCACGACCGCGCCGGTTACGCCAACGTCCCAATGTTTGGAAAAGTCTCTGGTCATAGGAATACTCGTGATGCGGGGTGCGTGTTGCGTGAAAACTGACTACCACACACGACAGACTAAACCCTTCAGATATTCGGCTTCGGGGAAACTGAGCAACACCGGATGATCGCTCGCTTGCGATAGGCGTTCCACAATCTGCACGTCGCGGCCCGCATCGACCGCCGCGCCAAACACAATCTTCTGAAAGAGATCAGCCGAGACCAGGCCGGAGCACGAGAAGGTGATCAAGTAGCCGCCCGGCTTAAGCAACTGCATTGAAACTAAGTTTAAGTCTTTGTACGCCCGCGCGGCCCGATCGACCTGCGCCTGCGATTGCGCGAGTTTCGGCGGATCAGCAATGATCACATCAAAGGTGCGATGTTCGGAACGCAGTTTACGCAAATATGAAAACACATCGGCTTCGACAAAG
>JAGOBP010000431.1 GCA_017999195.1 Thermoflexales bacterium | reverse complement strand
ATTATAGCATGTACCGAATGAGCAATCGGTGCGATAATGATTGTGAGGTTCACATATGCCTGACGAATTCAACAGTTACCAACTCTTCGGCGCGGAAGCGCTGCGCCAGCGGTTGCCCGCGCTCAACGCGCAACTGGCGGGCGTGCGCAGCGCCGAAGACATCGAAGCGGTCCATCAGATGCGGGTGGCGACGCGGCGTTTACGCGCGGCCTTCGCCCTGTTCGCGGAATGCCTGCCCAACAAACGCGGCGAAGAATGGCAGCGCGAGATCAAGCGCATCACGCAAGCGCTGGGCGCGGCCCGCGACACCGACGTGCAGTTCGAGTGGCTGCGCAAGTTCCTGGCTAAATCCACTGATCCCGCGTGGCGGCCGGGCATCAATCGCGCGATGCTGCGGCTGCACCAACAACGCCAACGGCTGCAAATCAAGGTCGTTGAGGCGCTCGATCGGTTGGAGGCCAGCCGCACGCTGGATGATCTGGGCACACTCTTGCGCGATCAAGTGGTGCAGGCGCGACTCAACGCCGTCGATCCCTACGCGACCGAGGTTTACCTGCGCGCCGCCGAGGCGATTCGCCTGCAATTAGAGCACTTTCTGGCCTATGACGTGTATGTCTATCAGCCCGAACACAGCACCGAACTTCACGCCATGCGCATCGCGGCCAAGCATTTGCGTTACACGCTGGAGATTTTTGCCGAACTGTACAAAGACACGCTCAAGCAACCGCTTAAAGTGGTGAAAGAGATGCAGGAATTGCTGGGCGATCTGCACGACAGTGATGTGTGGATCGATTTCGTGCCGCAGTTCATGCTGGAAGAGCGCGCCCGCACCGCCGACTACTTCGGGGTGGACACGTACGCCGATCGCTTTGTGCCCGGCCTACAGGCCCTGCAAGCCGACCGGCAGCGCTATCGCCAGAAGTGCTACGAGGACTTCGTTGTCGCGTGGGAACACGCTCTGGCCGACGATGTGTGGAACAGATTGCGCGAACGCATCACGGTGGATGTGGTGGCCGCGCCCCCGATCGAACCAGCCGCCTCGACGGAGAGTCCAAGCGAACCACAACAATGATTGCTCCGGTCGGCGTCCTCGCCGACCACTCCCGCCGAGGACGGCGGGAGGAGCACGCCCGATCAGCCGCCGTCTTGCGAAAACGCCAGCGCCCGCTGAAACTTGGATCGGGCTTCGGGTTGCAAGTGCCACTCCGCGATCAAGCACGCCACGATCGCGTTCAGATCGTCATCTGTGCCCAACTCTTTCAATTCCACTTCCATTTCAAAGTACAACGCCTGTCGATCGCCGCGCGACAATTCCACGCGATCGGCGCTGAATTCGGCCACGATCCGATCGGCCTGGTGCATCATCCGCACGACGCGCGTTTGCCATTGATCAAAGAGTGGCGTTAAAGCCACATCCCCGATCAAGCGCAACAACTTCGTGCGAATCGCGCTGTCCGGCCACTGGCTAATCGGCATGGCCTGCGGCAGCGTCACTTCCAATTCCTCACGGCGATGCACCCCGCCCTCGACGGTGTGGCCGCTCTTCAGCGACATCACGATGTGATCGCCATAATCACGCTGGCGGCACACATGCCCGGAGGCTAGCACCGCGCGATCGGGCGTGTCCATAAACGTATCGTGGACGCGCTTGATTTTGGCCGGTAACAGCGTGTAGCCCGCCAATCGATCGGCCTGCACCAAACGCTCCAACGTCATTTCATCCGGCACCGCAAATTTCGCTTCGATTTCCATACACCCTCCCGAAGATTGTTGATCTGTAGTATAACACTCGAATGATAAGTGACGAGTGAGGAGTGACGAGTGAAAAACCAGCGTCTAGCATCTAACATCCACGCGAAGCGTCCAACTTCCAACTTCCAACCTCCATTGATCAAATGGTTTCGCGCCAATGTGCGTGATTTACCCTGGCGACACGATCGATCACCCTATCGCGTGTGGCTGAGCGAGATGATGCTCCAGCAAACGCAAGTCGACACGGTGATTCCTTATTTCAACCGCTTTCTCGATAAGTTTCCCACGCTGCACGATCTGGCGGCGGCCCCCATCGGCGATGTGCTCAAGTTGTGGGAAGGACTGGGCTATTATGCGCGGGCGCGCAACCTGCACAAGGCCGCGATCGTGATCGCCACCGACCTCAACGGCGAATGGCCCTGCACCGTCGAGGGTTTACTCGCCCTGCCCGGCATCGGCCGCTACAGCGCGGGCGCGATTGCCAGCCTGGCCTTTGGCGTGCGCGCCCCCGTGCTAGATGGCAACGTCATCCGCGTCTTGTGCCGCCTCTTCGCCATCCAGCGCGATCCGAAGGACGCCAAGGTGCGCGAAGAGTTGTGGCAGTTGGCGGAATCGCTGCTCCCCCTCGCCCACACAGGGAGAGGGGGCCGGGGGGTGAGGGTCGCTTCGCTGGCGGGCGAACACAACGAAGCCCTGATGGAACTGGGCGCGACGATCTGCACGCCGCGCAATCCCCGTTGCGACGTGTGCCCCATCGCCGCGCACTGTGAGGCGAAACGCCTTAATTTACAGGCTGATTTGCCCCTCAAAACGAAGCGCAAGCCCCTGCCCCACTTCGATGTGACCGCCGCCGTGATTCGCCGCAACGGGCGCGTCCTCATCGCGCAACGGCCCTTCGGTGGACGGCTGGGCGGCCTATGGGAATTTCCCGGCGGCAAGGTGGAGGCGGGCGAGACGCTGCCGCAATGCCTGCGTCGCGAGATCAAAGAGGAACTGGGTTTCCGCATCAAGGTCGGTGAGTTCATCACGGCCATCGATCACGCCTACACGCACTTCAAGATCACGCTGCACGCCTTCGAGTGTACGGTCGTCTCCGGCGAGCCGCGCAAACTCGGCGTGGAGGACTTCAAGTGGGTGCGGATGAGTGAGCTAAGTAAGTACGCGTTTGCGAAGACGGATTTGAGGATCATCGAGGCGTTGAAGCGGAAACGTGGTGCGTGACATGACGAGTGATGAGTGACGAGTGAAAAGCAGACCACGAATTCACACGAATCGCCGCGAATAAACGAGTCGGCTTTAGCCGACTTTCCATTATCAGCCGTCGATTTCAATCGATGGCGGGCCGTGACGAGTGAAAAGCGATCCACGAAGATCACGACGCACATATAGTACACTAAGTTTTTCTTCGAGATCTTCGTGTCCTTCGTGGTTCAAGGAATTGAAATATGGATATTCAAAACACCCTCGCCCTCATCACCGGCGCATCCAGCGGTATCGGTGCGGCCACGGCTCAGCGGCTGGCCCGCGACGGCGCACGCGTGATTTTGCTGGCACGCACGCAATCGGCATTGGAGAGTGTTGCGGCAGAGATTCGTTCCTTCGGCGGCACGGCCTATGCCTATCCGGCTGACCTGACCGACCCAAATTCAGTCGAACAAGTCGCCGCCCGCATCAAGGCGGAAGTGGGCCTGCCCGACATCCTCGTCAACAGTGCGGGCATCGGCCGCTGGCTGTACGCCGACGAGACCCCGCCGCAGGCCGTCATCGACATGATGGCCGCGCCCTATTTTTGCGCCTTCTTCATCACGCGCGCCTTCTTGCCGGACCTGCTGCGGCGCAATAGCGGCCACATCGTCAACATCAACTCGCCCGCCGCCAAGATGCCGTGGCCGGGCGCGACCGCCTACACGGGCGCACGCTGGGCGCTGATGGGCTTCACGCAAGCGCTGCGCGCCGACTTGTACGGCACCCGCCTCAAAGTCCACTCGATTGTCGCAGGCAAAGTGACCTCCACCTACTGGGATCACAATCCCGGCGCGCTCGATCGTGCCCCCACCCTCGCGCGGATTATTCCCGACCTCACGCCCGATCAAGTGGCCGACGCCGTCTCAACGGCCATCCGCCACAACCGATCGGACATCGTCATCCCCACCATGCTGCGCCTCTTCTACACGCTGCACACCCTTGTGCCGGGGCTGGTCGAGCGGCTGGTCTGGAGTTCTGGTTGGACCAGGCAAAAACAATCGGTTGCGGATAAGACGAATAACGCGGATTTCGCCAATCATTGATCAGTGCACATGGTTCATTGTTCATTGATCACTCATGGTATAATCCCGCCCGTTCAGCCCAAACCTTGATTTACGCCTTACGGATTGCGCATTACTCGTCACTGGTCACTCATCATTCACCCATGCCCAAACCACTCCGCCTAAACATCATGTATGCCGATACGGGCGGCGGCCATCGCGCCACCTCACAGGCCGTGATCGATGGCCTGAAGGC
>JAGOBP010000432.1 GCA_017999195.1 Thermoflexales bacterium | reverse complement strand
ATAACCTGCGAGCCACGCATTGTGCGCGAAGGGATAAGCGGCCAGGATCGAGTCGGCGGGTGGCGTCCAGAGCCGGTCTTTGCACGCGTTGAAAATCGACGCGGCATTGCCAAAGGTCTGCGCGTACTTCCACAGTGCGTAAAACGTGTGAGGCGTCCACTTCCAATCGGGGCCGGTCCAGCCGTCAAAATCGAAGGTGCTCCACATCGAGGCGGGATGATTCGCCAGATCGGCCGTCATTTCGGGCGGCAGCGTGTACGTCTCGCGCGCTGCGCCGGTGGCCCAACCGATGTGGGTGTAGTTGCAGGGTGAGTAGTTAGTGTATTCGCTTTGCAGATACGTCTTCACACTTTGTTGCAGCGTCGTCGACAAATGCGGATACGCCAGCGTCAACACCAAGATGGTATCAGCCGGATTGCTCCAATAATCGGCCAGGTTGTCGCCGACGCTCGATCGGGCGTTGCCGGCAAAACCGCCCAGCGCCGCCAGCCCGGGTCGCAAATGCCCGGCCTGGATCATCTTTTGCACTTCGGTCGCCAGTTTTTGCTTCAACTCATTGAGATCGACCGCGGGCGCAGGGTCTTGCTGATCGACCGTGCCCCAGAGCGGCAGGGCTTGCGCCCCGCCCTGCGCCGAAAGGGCAATGACGGCGTTGCTGCGATGCATGAACACTTTGCCCCGATAGGGAATGGGCGGATTCTGATGGCCGTGCAAGCCGTACACGCCGTTCCAGCCGCCGTACACGGCGCTGACATTGGCCTGCAACGTGCCTTCGTACCGATCGTTGTAACCGGGGATCAGCGTAGCGAGGTTATATTCAAAGTATGTCCACTCGTCGCTGGTGCTGATGTCGAACGCGCCCGCGCTGCGATCGCAACAGTGCGTCCAGTAGATCACATTGCCGCCCGCCGAGTAGCCCAACGGCTCATCGACGGCGATCCGCTTGTTCGTGCGCAGCGTGATCGAGTTGGAGCCGGGCTGCCAACTGGCGACCTGACCATAGTTGCAGGTGTAATGGTTAAAGGTATAAATCGCGCCGTTGGCATCGATCAACGCCGGATAGCGCGTACCGGAATTGGTGCCGGTATTGAGCAGCGGGGCATACTCAGGCAAGCCGTTGCCGTTGGTGTCGTAGGTCAGTTCCTGCCCGGTAGTGCGATTCAGCACGTAGTACAAGCGCCGCCACGGTCGATCTTCCAGGTACTTCAACGCCGCCGAAAAATCCATCGTGCTGTCAGGCCGGATCGTGCTCAACGGCGTGTTCATCGACACGCTGCAGGCTGCGTCAAACAGCGGTGGATCGCCCTTGGTCAACATCTGCCACGACCAGTTGGTTTGCGGCGCGGCAAAAGCCCGATAGGCAAAACTGCCCGAAAAGACCACGACATTGTCGTGAACCACCGGCCACCAGTTGTGAAAGCCATCGCCCGTGGGCAGCTTGGCCGACTTCCACACCAGCGCGCCCGATTGCGCGTTCAGCGCATAAGCATAAGCGTCGTTCGAAGCGAAGTAGATCGTGTTAGCCACGTAGGCCGCCGAAAAGTGGATCGGCCCATCGGTCTGGTATTTCCACGCCAACGTGCCCTCATTCGGCGTGCCGTCGGCATGAATCGCGTACATATAACCATCGCGATTGCCCGCGTACACCATATCATTCACCACCAGAGGATTGGTGTCGAAGCCACCATCGGCCACAAACGACCACAGCGGTCGGCCGCTGATCGCATCCAGGGCGTACAAGTGCTTATCGTGGCCGCCGACGTACGCGACACCGTTGGCAATGGTGGGTGAATTGCCCAGCGGGAGTTCCGTTGGAAAGACCCATTTTTGTGCGCCCGTGTCGGCCGCCAGAACGTACAGCCCGCGCGCGGTGGCCACGTAGAGCAAGCCGTTGGCAGCGATGATTTGCACATGCGCGGGAATATACGGCTCGATCGGTCTGTACCATTGCGGGCGTAAAGCGCCGCGCACCTCTTCGCTGACCCAGGACGTTCGCTGCGGATTGGCCCCGGCCATGGGCCAATTCTTCTCTTCAGGCACAGGCTTGGCGATGAGCGGCAGAAAGAGGTTGTAAACCGCCTGGGGCAAATGGCCGGATGATGAATCATCCGTGATCGTCACACGCTCGATCGGTTCCCCGGTCCGATCGGTCGCGTCCATGTCTTGGGCCAGTGTGATGGCTGGCGGCTGCATCAGCCCTACACAGTGTGCGCCCAGTAAACCAAGAATCAAAACCCAGGTGTTTAGCCGGTGATATTTGGCTATCATCGTGAAGCCCCCTTTGTCCGCGTCCCCTATCAGGTTACCCAACTTCCCCCAACCTGACGCAAACCATGATACCTCAGGTACTGCCCCTTGTCAGTAGTACATCTACCCCAAACCACTGTTGCACCGGCAAGTTCGTCACAAGATAAACAAATCCGGCGGGGGTGAAAAGCCACCCTCGCCGGCTGTATTCCGACCAAATCGCGCTGGATAAGCGCGCTACCGGATCATGCGGCGACGTCTGAAGATCACACTCAGCCCGCCGATAACCAGCCCGGCCACACTCACCCCGATCAGCAAACCGCGCGTCCCAAAGTCCGAGCCGATGGCGGCAAACGACGTGATGTTCACGGCGGTTGGCGTCAAGCCGTGCGCTTGAATAGTGAGCACGGCGGGAGTCACCAATGCGTCGGCAGTCGACAAGGTAGCGCTATACTGCAAGTATTGCCCCAAGCCTGCGCTGAAAGTTCCATCCGCGTTTACTGGTACCCAAGCGCCCCAATTAAAGCCATCGGCCGAAACACGCGCTTCAAACGTGACGCCTGTACCTGCGGGTAATGATAGCGTGGAGCTAATACCCGTAAAACTAAATCCCGTATAAGCGGAATTGATGGTTCGTGAGGTAAACGTACACGGCGTCGGTACCATCGTTGTCATCCGCAACCCGTCAACCACCAGCGCGTGATTGGTGTCATTCGAGTCCATGATTTGAGGCCGCATTGTAGCCGCAATTGACACCGTATGCGTGGCTACGCCAACACCATTGATCGAATAGGTTACAACCGATGTTCCCCATTCAATGCGATAGAGTTGTGTCTGCGAAAAATATCCGGTACCCAACGGAGTTAGCGTCTCACTCGTCCCGTCATTGGTTCGCGCCCAAAGCTGCGCGCCATCCGAGCGAGTGCTGAAAATCGCCCACTGTTCAGTACCCGCTTGCAGAAATTGTCCAAAGCCAATGTGCTGATCAGCTGTTTGTGTAAACGTCGCGTTAAATTCAAGCACGCGACCCGGTGCATAGAAGTCCGAAGGACCAGGCCCAACCGGCAGCGGCCCGGTGCGAATGTCATTGGCAATCAACTGTCCATCGCTCACTGTGGCTGTTCCAGCATTGGCGATGAACCATTCCAGTGGCAAAGCGGTGCCAGGAAAATCGGTTTCCAGAAACGCAGTTACCTCACCTTCTGAGCCACTCGCCCCGGTAGCGAGCACAAAACAACCCGCCCCATCGGAAAAATCGCTGGCTGTATCGTCTATCAACCCAGCCGCCTGCGCCACTCGAATGGGACTGACGCTGCGCATCCAGCCCAGCAATCCCAATACGAGCACCAAACTCGCGAACGCAACACCACTAGCCGCAAACATCTTCGATTTGATCATGGTTGGCCCTCCTGGTCAGCCCGTTACACCAGCGCAACCGACTATTCATCTGTCACGCGCCCAAAGTAGCCCCCCACCTTAGACAAAAAATCACATTTCACTATAACTAAAACGCATGCCTCTGTCAATCATTTAGACACACTTCAAACCTGACCCACACTCAACGGTCTGTCAACAGGTAACGCGCAGCGACTTCCGGTTGTGCGCCCGGCACGATACGACGCGCGGGTTCGTAATCGGGAAACGGCCACGTGAGGCCGAGCGCATGGCCCGCATCCGATAACACGACCAATTGCTGATTGACCCGATCATACGTCAAGAACACCGTGTTGGCATACGGTACGATGTTGCCCGTCCACGGATCCTGGACACCCGTCGGCACCAGATTGGACTCGCCATAGCCCACCACCTCGGGCATGATCACCGCGCCTTGCAAACTGGGATCAGCATACAACAGCCGCAGCGCCGCCGAAGCCTCCCAGCCGGCCGACAGCGGCGTGCGCCACCAATTGGCAAAGCCCGTCTGTTCGCCGTAGTCCGTCAACACAAAACACACCAGCGTATCCGGTTGAAGGCGCGGGGCCACCTCAAAGAGTTGCGCCCACAGGC
>JAGOBP010000430.1 GCA_017999195.1 Thermoflexales bacterium | reverse complement strand
CAAACGGTCAAGCATGTCCAGGACGTCAAACGGCGTCACGAAGCGGACTTGATGCGTAAACCGAATGTCGTCGCCGTGGGTGTGGGCTTGCGCACGCGCGGCGGCCAACCTACTTCAGAAGTCTGCATCGTCGTCTCCGTCACAGCCAAAGTACCGGCCGCGCAATTGAAGCGCGGCGACCTGCTGCCCGCCTCGATCGACGGAGTGCCGATCGATGTGGTGGAAACCGGCGCGATCCACGCCTGGTAATCAACCCGCACCCCGATTGTACGACTCAGCCCGGAGGGAAACATGGACCCATTCTTTGCTGCGATAGCCACCGTGCAAGCGATGAAACGGCAGGCTGAAACCATGCTGATGAGCCTGACCAATGTGGTTGCGACCGGTGTGGGCTACAAGATCGATGGCGGTCAAGTGACGACGGAGCCGGCCGTGATCGTGTCCGTCGTTAGGAAATTGCCTTCGGCGCAACTGGCCGAATCGGCCATGGTGCCCAAGACCATCAACGGCATCAAGACCGACGTGATCGAGACCGGCAAGATTGTGGCGTTTCAACAGCAGCAGCAGAAAATGCGCCCCGCGCGCCCCGGCATCAGTATCGGGCACTATCAGATTACGGCGGGCACGTTTGGCTGTCTGGTGCAGAAAAATGGGCAGGTCTTTATCTTAAGCAACAATCACGTGCTGGCCAACACCAACGCCGCGCAAGTGGGCGATGCGATCTGGCAGCCGGGCAAATACGATGGCGGCAGCAGCGCCGATCAGATCGGCACGTTGGAGCAGTTCATCCCGATCGGTTTTCCCGGCGACCCCACGCCCACGCCGACGCCTCAACCGGGCGGCTGCTCGCCGTTGGCCTCGATCCTGAAGTTGCTTAATCCATCGAGCAGCAGCACGCCCACGGCGCAGATCAACGCGCCGGGCAACAACACCGTCGATTGTGCCATCGCGCGGCCCACCTCGCCCGAGCTGGTCACGCCGGACATTTTGAACATTGGCGTGCCGATCGGGGTGGGGGCGGCGACGCTGGGCACGCAATTGCAGAAGATGGGCCGCACCACCGGCTATACCACCGGCCAGATCACGCAGATCGATGTGACCGTCTCCGTCGATTATGGCGGCAAAGTGGGCACGTTCAAAAATCAACTGCTGGCGGGCGCGATGAGCGCGGGCGGCGATTCCGGCTCGGCGGTGCTGGACATGCAGAAGCGCGTCGTTGGCCTGCTGTACGCCGGCTCGGACACCACCACGATTCTGAATCCGATTCAGTTTGTGCTGGATGCGCTGCAAGTGCAGCTGGTCACGGCATAGCGTCTCAACCCTGTGTGCGTGTGGAGGCCGCATCCCCGGATGCGGCTTTTCATTTTCACCCGGTGGCGTGTTGCGCCCCCCTTGGCCTGTGATAGAATACGCGCCATTCATCTGGAGGCTGCCATGACTCAACGCGATACCCATACCGTCAAAATTGCTGGTTTAACGCGGCATTTGCAGTTGTTTCAGGTTGCGCCGGGCGTGAAGATCGCCATCTTCAACATGCTGGGCGACACCGAAGTGATCGAGGCGTCGGCCAAGGCTCTGGCTAAGCGGCTGCCGCCCGAGGCGCAAGTGCTGCTGACCGCCGAGGCCAAGAGCATTCCGCTGGCGCATGCCATGGCGGTGGAGTCCAAATTGCCATACGTGGTGTTGCGCAAGAGTTACAAGCCCTACATGGGCGAGACGATCAGCGCCGAGACGCTGTCCATCACGACCGGCCAGCCGCAAACGCTGTATCTGGACGAGAAGGACATTGCCCAGATCAAAGGCAAAAACGTCGTCATCGTCGACGATGTCATCAGCACCGGCAGCACGCTGCAAGGCATGCGCTTGATCATCGAGAAGGCGGGCGGCAAGATTGTGGCGACGACCGCCGTATTCACGGAAGGCGAACGCGCGAAGTGGAAAGACATCATCGCGCTGGGTCACCTGCCGATCTTTTCCCCCAAGTAACCGCATGGCTCAATTGACGCGTGAAGAAGTTCAACATCTCATCGGTGAGCGCGTGGCGCGCGGCACCTCGGAACTGTCGCTGAAGCACGCCGATTTGTCGGGCCTAGACCTATCGGGCCTGGATCTGCACGGCGTGCGGTTGCGCCAGGCTAATCTTAGCACCACCATCTTGACCGAAGCCAATCTCAGCGGCGCGGACCTGATCGAAGCCGATCTGTCATTGTGCGATCTGCGCAAGGCCGATCTGTATCAGGCTAACTGTACCGGCACCGATTTCACCGGGGCCAACCTCACGTTTGCGCATGTGGCGCAAACCAACTTCACGGCCGCGATCTTGCGCGAGGCCAACCTCACTTTTGCGGATGCGCGCCGCGCCAACTTTACGCTGGCCGACCTGACGCGCGCCAATCTGCGCGAGGCCAGATTACAGGGCGCCAAGTTGAATGATGCCGATCTGACCGAGGCCAAACTGCAAGGGACAACCATGCCGGACGGCTCCCGGCACGCCTGATCGGCTTACGGCTCGATCGGGCGGCGCTGTAACGATCGGACGGGTGATGAGACTAGAGTGTGTCTCATTACCCGTTTTTCGCACTATCGGCGTGGTATAATTTTTTCAGTTCAGGGGAGGTCGTCGATCATGGTGAATTTATTCGGTCGCAAAGAACAAGAACAGCACATCAAAGATAAGGGGCGTCTGCCGCCGGGCCAGGCGTTGACGCAGAAGTTTCCGGTGTTGCATTACGGCCCGGTGCCGCCCTTTAACCCTGCGACGTGGGACTTGCGCATCTTCGGTCTGGTGGAGCAAGAGCGGCGCTGGACGTGGGCGGAGTTTAATCAATTGCCGCGCCGTACCCTCAACATGGACATTCACTGCGTCACGCGTTGGAGCAAATTCGATACGGCGTGGGAGGGCGTGCATTTGATGGATTTGGTGAACGCGGGTTTGCTGAAGATCAAGCCCGAGGCCAAGTTCGTGATGCAGCACTGCGAATACGGCTTCACCGTCAACCTGCCAATTGAGGTGGCGCTGAGCGAGGTGTTCCTGTTGGCGACGCATTTCGACGGTCAGCCGCTCGACCCCGATCATGGTTATCCGTTGCGCGGTGTGGCGGGTGCGTTGCCCAATCAGCCGCATTCCGAGAATGACCGCTATCTGTGGAAGGGCGGCAAGTGGCTGCGCGGCTTGGAATTCATGGCGAGTGACAAGCCCGGTTTTTGGGAGCAGGCGGGCTATTCCATGACGGCCAATGTGTGGAAGGAAGAGCGCTACGGATGGTAAGTGAGATAGTGCGATAGTTGAGTCGTGCGATGGTCAAAGCAACGAGGCTTTAGTCGGTAATCGGCTAAAGCCTCGTTTGGTTTTTCGGCGAATGAATTCGCCTCTGCTAATGAAAACACGTTAAAACGTGTTTCAACACGTTTCCGCTAGCGGCCATCGAATTCATTCGATAGTGCTGGCTCATTTGCAACATCTTGCAGTGCCTCGGGCACAAGCCGCACACCCTGACGCGGCCGACTGCCCATCAGCCGCCAACCGACGCCGTAATCAGATGGTGACCATTCCGGCGGCAGATTCGCTGCCGTTTGTTGATAGCTTTCTTGAATGACGGTTTGGACACCCGCCAAAACGGTGCGCGGAATCATGCGCACAATCAGGAAGATCAGAATGCCCAGGCAAATGACACCCAGCCACCACAAAGTCAGACTGCCAAAGCCGACGCCGATGCCAATCGCGGACGCATTCCACAGGCCGTGCAGCCACACCGCCCGACCGTACCCGGCGGCGACCTCGCGCCGTTGACCGGACATCAGGCTGCGCGCATAGGCCACGCCGACGAGGCTTGTGGCGATGCCGTGCAGAATCAACGTGCTTAACCGTAGCCAGCCGCCAATCAGCCAGCCGTTCAACGAACTTAAATACAGGCCGCTTTCCATCAGGCCAAAGCCCAGGCCGATTAACATGCCCAGTGTCAGGCCGTCAATTGGCCGTTGAATCTGACGGCGCAGCAGGCGCAAGCCCAGTGCCTTGGCCGCTTCCTCGATGGCGGGTGCGACCACGGCGACCGCAACCAGCAAGCCCAGCAAGACGACCGGCTGGCTGAGCATTTCACCCAAAATGTCCTCGGTCGCCAGCGAGGCGGGCAGCAGTTTCGCCAGTGATGGGCCGAGCAAAGTGGCCGTCACCCAAACCAGGGCGATTTCTGCCGTAGCGGCCAACACACCCGCCAGCACACCCAGCAGTCCCGCCCAGCCGATGGTCCAATTGCGCGGCCAGATCAGCGGCACGGCGGGCGGCGCATCGATCCGG
>JAGOBP010000429.1 GCA_017999195.1 Thermoflexales bacterium | reverse complement strand
GACGATTGACGGTGGCCTCGGCTGGCAGGCCATGCTGCGCGTAAATGTCCCACAGCGAAACGATGTTCACTTCAGGCAAATGCGTTTTGAAAACTTGATAGCAACTCGAACAGGCCAACACCACTTTAGGGCTGCCCAGGCGCCGATGATTTTCGCGCCAATCCGCGAGTGCGTTCTCGAAGAGGTCGGTGCGTCCCGCCCAATTGGCCGGTGCGCCGCAGCAGCCTAACATCAAGCCAATTTTGCTTTCGGGCAAACGCTCGTTGAGATATGCGTAGACTTTCTCAATATATTCGGGCGACGACGCGCTGAGTTGGCAACCGGGGAAGAAGACGACATCACTGGTCGTCGTGCCGGGAGCGTTGCGCGCCAGCGAGAATTTATCGCTGTTGCTGAAGGCCATATCGCGCAGCGCAAAATCAAACGCGGAGGCGGGCATGCGATTGGTTGTCACCATCTCGCGCCGCGCATTGAGATTCACCGCGCCCATGTCCAGTCCTTCGGGGCAAATCTCGCCGCACAGGCCGCACAGGCTGCACGAATTCACGAACGTATTCGCGTATCGCGTGCCCTTCACAATCGAGAGGTTGTTGTAAATCTCGCGCACATACTTGCGCGGATAGCGTTCGTACTGTTTCAAATATTCGCACGCTTTCACGCACTCCATGCACTCGCACTGGATGCAGCGCTTGGCCTCTTGAATTGCTTCGTGCCATTCGTAGCCTTCGCCCGGATCCGTCATCTCGATCAACGGCTGCGGCTCAAGTCCAGCGGTGTTCGTGTACAGGCACGACGTATACGGCCCTTCGTTGATGCGTGAAGCCGTGAGCGAGACCTTCTGCAAATAACGATCGATCGAGATGCCCGCGCGCCGTCCTTCCGAAATCGACGTGATGGCCGATCGCATTTCCTTGCCCCACAGCACGCCGCCGCCCGCAAACACGCCATCGATGCTGGTGGCAAACGTCACCGCATCGACTTTCAACGTGCCATGTTCATCGCGCTCCAATTCAAAATCATCGGGCATGTGTGCGCCGATAGCGAGGTACACGGCGTCGAACTGGCGGCGCAGATCGCTCAGGTGCAGACGATCGATCGGGGTGTTGTATTGCGCCTCGATACCGAGGGCCAACACGGCGTCGATGTCACGTTGCAACAGTTCTTTCGGTAGATCACGCTCATCGCTCAGCCACAGGCTGCCGCCCAATCGATCGGTCGCTTCGACGATCAAGATTTTGTAGCCCTTGCGGGCCAGATCATAGGCGGTGGTCAAGCCGCTGACACCCCCACCGATGATGACAACCTGTTGCGTGCGTTTGGGCAGCGGCCGCTTTTTCTCGATCGATCCATCGCCGTGATCCATCACGGCGCGTTCCAGCGCGCGGATGGCGATGGCGTCACCGGCCTCGTTGCGCTTGCACATCTCGTGGCACGGCTGATCGCACACGCGGCTGATCACATTGGGAAAAGGCACGGTCTTCTTGTAGGTCTTCAGCGCCGCCGAAAAATCGCCGCGCCCGATCTCAGCCAACATGGTGCGCACATCGACATGCACCGGGCAGGCCGAGGTACACGTCGGCGCGCATTCCTGAATGCACTGGGCTTCGAGTTCGCGCAGTTCGTTTTGTTCCATGCTGACATCCTATTGATCCCCGAAGGACACGAAAAACACCGAACGTCCTTCGGGGATGACTGTCTATGCTGACTGGTTACGCGATGGCCGCAGCTCCGGCCGACGCGACCGCGTGATCGTCTTCCACCGAGCTGCCGGACACGCCTACTGCGCCGATGATGACGCCCTCTTTATTCTTCAACAGGACGCCGCCCGCAAACGTGATCAGTCCGTCATTGGAGAATTCGATGTGGTACAGCGGAGCGCCGGGTTGCGCCAACTTGCCCAGATCGCCGGTCGGCATATTGAAAAACCGCGCGGTCTTGGCCTTCTTGATGGAGATGTCGATGCTGCCCAGGAAAGCATCATCCATGCGAATGAACGCTTTGAGATTGGCGCCGGCGTCCACCACTGCGATGTCCATTTTCGTGTTGATTTCTTCGGCTTTCTTGAGGGCGGCCTCCAGAACGGCCTGGGCTTGTTGAGCTGTGATGTCTGCCATGAGAAATCCTCCTGATGGGTACGGGGCTGTAGAGAACGGGTGATGTATCTTGCGCTTTGTCGGACGGCAAGTGGTACGCCGATCAATGATCGTGATGTAGACTTATCCGCTAGCCGGCGATTACTCCGGACAGGCTCACGCCCTCTGCGCAAAGATAGGCCGGCCGGGACAGTCATTGAATTCGAGTAATGATAACCGCGTTTTCAATTTTGCGTGGCCGCCCGGCTTACCGATCGTTCATCAACGTGATGCGCTTGATGCCGGGCACGCCGTGCAGTGACGAGCCTTGCCCGATGTAATGAAAGGCCGCGTCAGGCTTCGTCACTAACACGCCGCCCAACATGGTGACGCCGTAGTCAAACAGCACCGGACTCAACGGCGTGCTTGGCCCCAACATCACTACCAGCGCGTGGGGCGGAAACAACTTCGCTAACGCCTCAAAGGTGCCATTCAACAACGTGGTTGCCGTTAAGCCAATCACATCCGCTTGCGGCAACAATTCAGGGGCGCGGTCAGCGGGCAC
Source organism: Thermoflexales bacterium (assembly GCA_017999195.1). Classification (GTDB taxonomy): domain Bacteria; phylum Chloroflexota; class Anaerolineae; order Fen-1058; family Fen-1058; genus JAGOBP01. The sequence continues at coordinate 1,665 of JAGOBP010000429.1, read as the reverse complement.
ATCGCCTTCGGTTGGATTGAGTTCCAACACCCACGTCTTCGCGGCGACTTCGCGCAGTGCGTCCGTGAAGGGGAAATGGCCGATCGTGGCGACGTTCTTGCCGCGGCCCCGATCGAGGATCACATCCCGCGCGTTGATCGAAATGCCAGCGGCCTTATTCACTTCGATCAACGAATTGAGCGCGGCCATGCCGATGGTCACTTCGAGCGGATGATGGGAGCGCAGCCCTTCGGCCAGTTCACGGACCGATCGGGTGTGTAACTGCCCGACGTTTTTCACATCGGTTGAGAAGCAACACGCGACATCCGTCGGCGTCGCGGCCAGGCCCACTTTTGATCCCTGCACGGCGGTCCAGTATAAGCCGACCCAGACTTCGCGCGTGGGAACATCAGGCAAGTGGTCGATGCTGGTTAGGAGGTCATCGATGATGGGCATAGGTTGAATTGCTTGTTAGTGACTTGGCGAATAAATTCGCACCTGTTGAGCCGTGGGCCGAGCGTCCACCTGCGTGGACGCTGTTCCGTCGGCGTAGGCCGACGGTCGGCTTTAAGTCCTTCAGGCGCGATTTCAATCGCCTGCCTTGAACCGTGATGACATTACTCACTCAGTGCTTATCATACACCATCGGAATGGGTGAACGGCACTCTTGTGAAGTGCCGTTCACCGAATTCATGATGTGGGTGTCACTCTGAGCCGCGCAGCGGCGAAGAGTCTCTTCAGATTAGGCTGAGATGCTTCGTCCCTTTTGGACTCAGCATGACACATAGACAATTTACGCCGGAACGGCTTCGCCCTGCTTGGCGGCCAACGCCTTGATCCCGGCCAGCACCTTCTCCGGTCGCGCCGGCAGATGCGTGATGCGGACTTTCGTCGCATTGTAGATGGCATTCACCACCGCCACGTGCGGCGAAGTCAACGGCAGTTCGCCCACACCCGCCGCGCCGAACGGACCGTTCTCGCGCGCATTCTCGAAGTAGACGATGTCGAACTTGTCGGGGATGTCCTTGGCGTACGGAATGCCCGCGCCCAACATCGTGCTGTGCTTCTCACGATCTTCGAAGTCTTCGCTCAGCGCGAGGCCGATGCCCTGCGCCACGCCGCCGTAGATCTGCCCGTCGACGACGAGCTTGTTGTTGATCTTGCCGACGTCGGCCATCACCGTCATGCCCTCGACCGTGGTCTTGCCGGTCTTGGTGTTGACATTGACTTCCGCCAGGAACGCGCCGTACATGTAGATGGCGAAGGGATTGCCCTGGCCGTTGGCGTCGCAGTTGGAGTTCATCGAGGCTGCCCACTTGCCGTTGTACGCCAGCGGCAGATTCTCGGCGACCATCTCGTCGTAGGTGCGGAAGGTTCCATCGGCTTTGCGCATGGCCGCGATCAATTGCTCGCAACCGTTCTTGATCGCATTGCCCGTCATCACCTGGCTGCGGCTGCCGCCCGACGGACCGCTGTTCGGCGCAAGGCCGGTGTCATTCATAACCAGCTTGATCTTGTCCGGCGCGATGCCCAGCGGGCGCAGGCCTTCGTGGGCGGTGCCTAGCGTGCCCATATCCGCGCCCTGGCCGTGATCTTGCCACGTGTTGTAGATGGTCACACCGTCTTTGGTCAGCTCAATCTTGGCTTCCGCCGCATCGACACCGTCGAGGCCGCAGCCGTAGATAC
>JAGOBP010000428.1 GCA_017999195.1 Thermoflexales bacterium | reverse complement strand
AGCACAAGCAGATCGATAAGAATACGGTCACGGCGTGTTTGAAACTGTGGTTGAAGGAACACGACGTCGATATGATGGGCGCGGCGGCGGCTGAAGTCTTGGCGAAGGCCAATCAGGTCAGCCTGGAAGCGCACGATCCGCTGCCGACGCTGGGCAAGATGAAGTTGTATGACGGCAAGACGGGCGACACCTACGATCAACCGGTGACGGTGGGCGTGGTGACGATCATGAAACTTGCCCACTTGGTGGAAGACAAGGTCCACGCGCGGTCCACTGGCCCGTACTCGCTAGTGACGCAGCAGCCGCTGGGCGGCAAGGCGCAGTTCGGTGGTCAGCGCTTCGGTGAAATGGAAGTGTGGGCGCTGGAAGCCTACGGCGCAGCCCACATGTTGCAAGAAATGCTCACTGTCAAGTCTGACGATGTGCAGGGGCGTGTGAAGACGTACGAATCGATCGTCAAGGGCGAGCGCATTGAAGAACCGGGCATTCCGGCGTCGTTCCGGGTGTTGGTCAAGGAAATGCAATCGCTGGGTCTGGCGGTCGAGGCGATTACGGACACCGGTGAAGTGCTGCGCTTTGGCAAGGATGAAGAAAAGCAGCGCATGCCCAAGTTGAGCATGGGCTTGCTGGGCGGTCTGGATGACGGCGACGTTCTGTGATAAAAATCACGTCAAAAAGGGTTGACAGATTACAGGCCGTATGGTAATATCACGCGCCGCTGAGTGATGAGCGCCGGCTATACATCCCGACGAACATCTACAACTTAGAACGACTGTGTTTCTTGGGGAAGGGCCATCGTCCGTAATCAGATGGCCTTTCTTCACGGAGGAAATGTAAGTGCCAACGATTAATCAGTTAGTCCGCAAGGGCCGCAAGAGCAAGAAGACCAAGAGCAAGGCGCCCGCGTTGCTATATACGTGGAATTCGTCTGATCAAAAGCGCACCAAGCGTGCCAAGGGCGCTCCGCAGAAGCGCGGTGTATGCACCATTGTTAAGACCCAGACGCCCAAGAAACCGAACTCGGCGTTGCGCAAGGTTGCTCGTGTGCGTTTGTCGAACGGTATCGAAGTGACCGCTTACATCCCCGGTGAAGGTCACAACCTTCAGGAACACTCGGTGGTGCTGGTGCGCGGTGGCCGCGTTAAGGACTTGCCGGGCGTTCGCTATCACATCGTCCGCGGCAGCCTGGACACCGCGGGTGTCGAGAAGCGCTCGCAAGGTCGATCGAAGTACGGTTCTAAGCGACCCAAGCAGAAGCCGGCGTAGGGTTACGGGAGAATAGGAACACATGTCACGTCGTGTAAGCGCCGTAAAGCGCGAAGTCATTCCCGACATTCGCTATAACAATGTCGTCGTTTCGATGTTCATCAACCGCATGATGCGCGGTGGCAAGAAGTCGACCGCTCAACGTGTGATGTACGGCGCGTTCGAGTTGATCGAGCAGCGCGCCAAGCGCCCGGCTCTGGAAGTCTTCGAGCAGGCCATGCGCAATGCCACGCCGCAGATTGAAGTGAAGCCGCGCCGCGTCGGCGGTGCCACGTATCAAGTTCCGGTCGAAGTGCCCGCTGATCGCCGCAATACGCTGGCGATGCGCTGGCTGTTGGGCGCGGCTCGCTCACGCGGCGGCAAGTCCATGGCCGAGAAGTTGGCTGGCGAGTTGATGGATGCTGCGTCGGGCACCGGTTCAGCAATCAAGAAGCGCGAAGAAACCCATAAGATGGCCGAGGCCAACCGCGCCTTTGCCCACTTCCGTTGGTAATCTAAAAGTTTTCTAGTTTTGGTTTGAATGGCGATGCGTCGCGACCGGTTTTACCGGTCGCGAAACCCCGCCAACTGCCAACCGTAGGTAAGGTTTAGTATCATGTCACGGGAATACCCGCTCGAATTCATGCGCAATATCGGCATCATCGCTCACATCGATGCCGGTAAAACTACAACTACCGAGCGGGTTTTGTTTTATACAGGCAAAACCCATCGTATTGGTAATGTAGATGACGGCACCACGGTAACGGATTGGATGGAGCAGGAGCGCGAGCGCGGGATTACGATCACCGCTGCCGCCATCACCTGCAATTGGCGCGATTATCAGATCAATATTATCGACACCCCGGGCCACATTGACTTCACCGCCGAAGTACAGCGTTCGTTGCGTGTACTTGATGGCGGTGTTGTTGTCTTTGACGGCGTCGCGGGCGTTGAGCCGCAATCGGAAACGGTGTGGCGGCAGGCCGATCGGTATCGCGTTCCTCGCATGTGCTTTGTGAACAAGTTAGATCGGGTGGGCGCCGATTTCTATCGGACCGTCCAAATGATCAAGGATCGGCTCGGTGCGAATCCCCTGCCGATTCAATTACCAATCGGGCGCGAAGCGGATTTCAACGCCATCGTCGATCTCTTTAAGATGAAGTCGTTGCACTGGGTTGACGACCTGGGTCTGACGATCGAAGAACTTGAAATCCCGGCGGATATGCTGGATGAAGCCAAAGCCGCGCACGATACCCTGATTGAACGTATTGCAGAAACCGACGATGAATTGACTCATCGTTTCCTCGAAGGCGAAACACTGCCCGTTGAAGAATTGAAGAAGGCGCTCCGCAAGGCCACGATTGAAGGCAAGATTGTCCCGGTGTTGTGTGGTTCGAGTTTGAAGAACAAGGGCGTCCAGCCCATGCTCGACGCCGTGATCGATTACCTGCCTTCACCTGCTGAAATTCCCGCTGTGACGGGCACCAATCCTGATACCGGTGAAGTTGAGCCGCGCTCGACCGCTGAAGGTGAGCCGTTCTGCGCCCTGGTCTTCAAGATTGTGGCTGACCCCTACGTTGGCCGTTTGGCTTACTTCCGCGTGTACTCCGGCAAGGTCGATGTGGGCGAGACGGTGAGTAACTCATCGAAGCGCCGCAAGGAACGCCTGGGCCGGGTGTTACGCATGTATGCCGATCGCCGCGAAGAGCAGACCGAAGTGTTGGCGGGCGACATCGGCGCGACGTTGGGCCTGAAGGATTCGTTCACCGGCGACACGCTGTGCGATCCCGATTATCCGTTGATTCTCGAAAGCATTTCGTTCCCCGATCCGGTGATCGAAATTGCCATCGAACCGAAGACGGCGGCCGATCAAGACAAGATGGGCGAAGCCCTGCGCCGATTGGCCGAAGAAGACCCCACGTTCCGTGTCCGCACCGATGAGAACACCGCGCAAACACTGATTGCCGGGATGGGCGAGTTGCACCTGGAAGTGCTGGTTGACCGCATGTTGCGCGAATTCCGCGTGCAGGCGAATGTCGGCCGCCCCAAGGTTGCCTATCGCGAGACGATCACCCGGCCGGTCAAGATCGAAGGGCGTTTTGTGCGCCAATCGGGTGGCCGCGGCCAGTATGGTCACGTGTGGCTGCAACTGGAACCGCTCGAAAAGGGCAAGGGCTTCGAGTTTGAAAACGGCACGATCGGTGGTTCCGTGCCGCGCGAATATGTGCCCGCCGTTGAGAAGGGCGTGAAAGAAGCCATGGAATCGGGCGGATTGGCCGGGTATCCGATGGTGGACATGAAGGTCACGCTGATCGATGGCTCGTACCACGAAGTTGACTCGAATGAAATGGCCTTCAAGATCGCCGCATCGATGGCGCTGAAGGATGGCTCGGCCAAGGCGAAGCCGGTGTTGCTCGAGCCGATTATGAAAGTAGAAGTGGTCGTCCCGGATGAATATACCGGCGACGTGATTGGTAATCTTTCGGCGCGCCGCGGCCAGATCGAAGGCATGGAGCCGCGACCCGGCAACGTGCAAGCGATTAAGTCGCACGTGCCTTTGGCAAATATGTTTGGTTACGCAACTGACTTGCGCTCGACGACGCAGGGCCGTGGCACGTTCACGATGGAATTTGAACACTATGCCGAAGTGTCGCAGAGCGTGGCCGATGAAATTCTGAAGGGCAAGCGCGAGCCGGCGCGTGCTCGATAAGCGATAATTCAGGAGGAAAACATGTCGAAGCAACATTTCGATCGTTCGAAGCCGCACGTCAACGTCGGCACAATGGGTCACATTGACCACGGCAAGACGACGCTGACAGCGGCCATCACCAAGACGCTGGGCATGAAGAAACTGGCTTCGTTCCGCTCATTCGATTCCATCGACAATGCGCCGGAAGAAAAAGAGCGCGGCATCACGATCAACATTGCGCACGTCGAGTATGAGACCGAGAAGCGGCACTATGCGCACGTGGACATGCCGGGCCACCGTGACTACATCAAGAACATGATCACCGGTGCGGCGCAGGTCGACGGCGCGATTCTGGTCGTGGCCGCCCCCGATGGGCCGA
>JAGOBP010000427.1 GCA_017999195.1 Thermoflexales bacterium | reverse complement strand
GAACCGTAGTTGCGCAAGACGCGCACCTTCTCGGCAATGACGGGATCATTCGTTGTGACTGCGCCCGCATCGCCAATCGCGCCGAGGTTCTTGCCGGGATAGAAACTCCAACCGGCGGCATCGCCCAACGCGCCAACGCTGCGACCTTTGTAGCGCGCACCGTGCGCCTGTGCCGCGTCTTCGATCACTTTGAGGTTGTGCTTCTGTGCGATGGCGTTGATCGCATCCATGTCGGCGGGCTGGCCGTACAGGTGCACGGGCATGATCGCGCGCGTGCGGGACGTGATGGCCGCCTCGATCCGATCGGGATCCAGATTGTACGTGCGCGGATCAGGTTCCACCGGAATCGCGGTCGCGCCCGCATATGATGAGGCCAGCCACGTGGCGATGTACGTGTTCGACGGCACGATGACTTCATCGCCCGCGCCGATGTCCATGGCGCGCAAGATCAGATGCAGCGCTTCCAGGCCATTGCCCACGCCGATGCAGTATTTCGCGCCGCAGTACGCGGCCCACTCGGCTTCAAAGGCATCGACTTCTTCGCCCAGGATGTACCAGCCGGAATTCAGCACGCGCTCAGACGCGGCATCCAGTTCGTCTTTCAATTCGGTGTAGGTGGCTTTGAGATCAAGAAACGGAATCATGGTAGGTTCTCTCGCAAGGCGTTGAGAAACGCCGAATACTCCCGGAAATAATCGGACTCGTCGTACATTTCCGAGGCCAGCACCAGGCAGACCGCACCCGATGAGAAGTTGTCTAGTTCGCGCCAGATCATCGGGCAGACGTACAGCCCGTAATAGGAGCGATTCATGTGAAAGCGTTTGCGCTGGCTGCCATCGTCCACCAGCACATCGAAGCTGCCCGACATGGCGATGATGAGTTGATGCAGCGCTTTGTGCGCGTGACCGCCGCGCATCGCGCCGCCGGGCACATCGTACAGATAGTACACGCGCTTGATGTCAAACGGAATGTGCCGGTCACTCTCGACGAAGGTCAGGTTACCGGCGGCGTTCAGAATCTTGGGCAGTTGGATGATGCGACAATTATCAATGGACATGATGTTAACCTGTGTTAGCGCGTCATTGCGAGGAGGCCGTCAGGCCGACGAAGCAATCCGTTGATTGGCACTGAGATTGCTTCGCCGCGCGGCGGCTCGCAATGACGCCGGCTGTGATGGGTTATCGAATTGGCTTCAAAAGTCCTGTGCTTAAGCTGTACCGTCGACCACACTCTGCGCACTGCCACACGTTAGCGGCTGGCTGCAAGCGATGACCGCAATCGCACACGTAACCGATCGGGCGGGCGGGATTGCCCACGACGAGCGTATGCGGCGGCACATCTTTCGTCACGACGCTGCCCGCCCCGACGAGTGCGCGCTCACCGATGATCACGCCCGGCAACACCGTCGAGTTTGCGCCCACGCTCGCGCCGCGCCGCACGATGGTGCGCTTCAACTCAAATGCCTGTTTGCTGCGCGGATACAGATCGTTGGTGAAGACGACGTTTGGACCCAGGTGTACATCATCTTCGATGGTCACGCCGTCCCAGATGTAGATGCCGCACTTCACCGTGACGCGATGGCCGATCACAACATCGTTTTCGATGTACACGTGATCGCACAAGTTGCAGTCTTCGCCGATCACCGCGCCCGGCAGCACATGGACAAAGGCCCAGACGCGCGTCCCGCTTCCGATCGTTGCGCCCGGCTCAACGAGCGCGTGCGAGTGAATAAACGGTGCTGAAGTCATAGTCTAATCGAGCATCGGCGCAGTCGCGTCGATTTCAAAGGCATCATAAATGCTGGTCGGCGTGATCGACGTGAATTCGTTGACGGCCTCGCCGCGCTCGAAGCGCCACTTCAACGCCGGAGTCTGGAACACGCCATCGTGTGTGTTTAGGCCTAAGCCGCTGATGTGGAAGTCGCCGTACGTCACCGCCGTGATCGGGTACGTGCGCGATAGATCGCCGGGCAAGTGGCCGCCGCCCCAGGGCCAGACCAAGAGGTGAATCTCGTAGAATTCTGGGGTCAATCGGAGCGGGGGCAGCCACCCTTCCAGCGTACACTGGCCTTCGATGTAATCAATCTTGAAATTATCGTACCAGTTGTTGAAGTTGCAGATGATCACCCCATCGCCGCGCCGCAGGCCGAAGTTGATCATCGGCTGTTCAATGCGTTCGCGTGCGTTGAGGTGGATGCGAATGCGGATCGGCTCATCGAAGCGGAAGTCGCGCTTGGCGATGCCGTCCGCGCCGATCATCTCGAAGCCCGTGATGGTGACTTTGTCGGTTTCCGATTGGCCGCTGCTCAAGCGCATCTCGTTGGTGGACGCATATTCCTGCGCCTTCAACGACTTGCGGAATTGCTCAATCACGTCGATGGTGCCGCCGTCTGCGGCCACGCGGCCTTGTTGCAACATGATGGCGCGTCGGCACGAACTTTGAATCGCCGCCATGCTGTGCGAGACCATCAAGATGGTCATGCCGCCGAGCGTGAGGCTTTGCATGTGGCGCAGGCATTTTTGCTGAAATTCAAGGTCGCCCACGGCCAGCACTTCATCCACCAGCAAAATGTCCGGCTCCATGTGCGCGGCCACCGCAAAGGCCAACCGCACGTACATCCCGCTCGAATAGCGCTTTACGGGCATATCCAGAAACCGCTCGACTTCCGCGAAGGCTACGATCTCGTCGAACTTGCGATCGATCTGGGCGCGCTTCATGCCCAGAATTGCGCCGTTGAGGTACACGTTCTCGCGACCGGTCAATTCCGGGTGAAAGCCCGTGCCCACTTCCAGCAGTGACCCAACGCGCCCGCGAATTTCGGCGCGGCCCTTGGTGGGTTCGGTGATGCGCGACAAAATTTTGAGCAACGTGCTTTTGCCCGCGCCGTTGCGGCCGATGATGCCGATCACTTCGCCGCGCTGGATTTCAAACGAAGCGTCATTCAACGCCCAGAAGGTGTTGGTCGGCTGGCGCTTGCGCACCAGTCCTGCCAGCGATTCGCGCAGCGTGTTGTAGCGGCCTTGCGTCTCGCCGATGGTATACAACTTGCTTAGATGTTCCGCTCGAATTGCAAAGTCACTCATAACTTACACCACGTCCGCAAATGTGCGTTCCATACGTCGGAAGTAGAACGCGCCTGTAATCAACATGACCACCGACGCCACGCCCGACATGATCGTGATGCCGCTGGGGTCGGTGTTGGTATTCAACAGCGCCCAGCGGAAACCTTCCACCACGCCCGCCATCGGATTGAGGCCATACAGCGTGCGCCACGGCTCAGACAACAGACTGCTGGCATACGCAATCGGCGTGATGAACAGCCAGAACTGCGTCAGAAACGGCACGACGTACTTCACATCGCGGAACTGCACGTTGATGGCCGACAGCCACAGACCTGCGCCCAATGAAGCAATCAGCGCTAGCAGCAAAAAGATCGGCAGAAACACGATGCGCGCCGTGGGCACGATGCCGTACACCAACATCATGCCGATCAGCACCACGAAGGCCAGCGCGAAGTCGATCAGGCCCGACAGCACCGTGGCCGACGGCACGATCAAGCGCGGAAAATATACTTTAGACACCAACTGTGAACTGCTGACTAAACTGTTGGCGGCAAGCGACAAGCCGTTCGCAAAGAACGTCCACGGCACTAAGGCTGTAAAACTGAAAATCGGGTACGGCACGCCGTCCGATGGAACCTTTGCCAAACCCCCGAAAAACAGGCTAAACACGATCATCGTGAAGAACGGCTGAATGATGGCCCAGGCCGCGCCCAGCGCCGTCTGCTTGTAGCGCACCTTCACATCGCGCCAGACCAGAAAGTACAGCAATTCTCGATACGACCAGATTTCTTTCAGGCCCAGGCTCAGCCAGCCGCGCGAGGGTTGAATGACCACCGTCTTCAGCGGTTGACCGTCCAACTGCACCGCCGGGCGCTTGATAATCGATTCATTCATAAAAACCTCGCAGCCCGTCAATCAACGCCGTTTGCGGCGTAAAGCCCAACACTTCTGCGCTGTACGTGCCATCGCCGCGACTGTGCCGGATGTCGCCCAATCGTTCCGGCGCAAACTGCGGCACAATGCGTCGCTCTTGAATTTGATTCAACGTCTCCACCAGTTGCAGCAGCGACAAGCCGACCCCCGATGCGACATTAAACACCCGCCCGATCGCTTCGTCACGCCAGCAGGCGAGCAAATTGGCGCGCACCACATCACTGACGTGGACGAAGTCACGGGTTTGCTCGCCGTCGCCAAAGATCGTCGGCGCTTGCCCGACCTTCATCCGCTCGATGAACTTCGGAATCACGGCGGCATAGTCGCC